>NZ_JBFCVS010000039.1:0-16344 GCF_040704725.1 Leisingera sp. JC11 | reverse complement strand
CCGCCGCCCGCTGAAACTGTGCCCGCCCTTGCCGAGGAAACCCACCGCTTCCCCTGCGAACAATGCGGTGCCGATTACACCTATGACCCCGCCTCCGGCACGCTGACCTGCGGCCATTGCGGCCACACCGAAAGCATCCGCAGCGGACCCTGGAAAGGCACCGCCCTGCAGGAGCTGGATTTCCGCGCGGCAGTGGCTGAGCAGCTGCCGGAGGCGGAGATTGAGGTCACCCGCGTCTCCACCTGCCCGAACTGCGCCGCGCAGGTGGAATTCGACCCGGACACCCACGCCAAGGAATGCCCGTTCTGCGCAACGCCGGTGGTGACCGGCACCGGTGAGAACCGGCACATCAAGCCCAAGGGCGTGCTGCCCTTCGCCGTGGAGGAACGCGCCGCGCACAAGGCAATGACGGATTGGCTGGGCGGCCTGTGGTTCGCCCCGAACGGCCTCAGGGAATACGCCCGCAAAGGGCGGCGGATGCAGGGCATCTATGTGCCCTATTGGACCTATGACGCCCAGACCCGCAGCAGCTACACCGGCCAGCGCGGCACCGTCTATTACGTGACCGAAACCTTCCAGCAGGACGGCAAGACGCGGACCCGGCAGGTGGCCAAGGTGCGCTGGAGGCCCGTGTCGGGCCGGGTGCAGCGGTTCTTTGACGATGTCCTGGTGCTGGCCTCCAAAAGCCTGCCCAAGAAATACACAGAGGCGCTGGAACCCTGGGACCTGGCGCAGCTGGAGCCCTACCAGCCGCAGTATCTGGCTGGCTTCCGCGCCGAAGCCTACACGGTGGATCTGGAAGCGGGCTTCGCCGAGGCCGGGCAGAAGATGGACCGGGTGATCGAGCGCGACGTGCGCTTTGACATCGGCGGCGACCGCCAGCGGATCGCCCATATCGACACCAAAGTGTCAGAGGTAACCTTCAAGCACATCCTGCTGCCGGTGTGGCTCGCCGCCTACAAATACCGCGGCAAGACCTATCGTTTTGTGGTCAACGGCCAGTCCGGCCGCGTCCAGGGCGAGCGGCCCTACTCGGCCTGGAAAATTGCCTTTGCCGTGCTGCTGGCGCTGCTGATCGGCGCGGGCATCGCCCTGCTGGCCAGCCAGCAGTAGCGTAGCGCCTGTGACAATGCGGAAGGGGGCGCAGCCGCCCCCTTCCTGAACCGGCCGGTTCCTTTCCCCGGATTCTGAGCCGGAACCTATTGGCCGGCCTCCCTGTCAGCCCTTGCTGATTTCGATCCTGCGGGCGGTCTCCGGCTGCTCCAGCGCCCGTTTCGGCACCGAAATGTGCAGCACACCGTCCTCCATCCGGGCCGAGGCCGCCTGCCCGTCCGCATCCTCCGGCAGGCGGAAGGAGCGGCGGAAGGCACCATACTGGCGTTCGCTGAAATACCAGGTGTCGCCCGTCTTCTCGGACTGCGTCTTCTTCTCGCCGCGGATCGTCAGCACGCCGTTGTCCACGGTCAGCTCCACGTCCTCCAGCGCGACGCCCGGAAGCTCCATGGCGATGTCGTAAGCCTCTTTGCCCGAGGAGGCCTCGGTTGCCGGGGTAAGCCAGTCGGCAAGACGCGCGCCGAAACTGCGGAAAGGATCATAAAGCGACGGCCAAAAGCCGCCATGTTCGGTTTTTTCTACCATAATTCAGCCTCCTTTCTTGTTGCGTCCCATTGTACCTCCCGGCCGCCGGCACTGCCTTGATCCGGCGCAAGAGCCGGGCCAGCGGCGGAAAATTTCTGCCGCCTGTCTCGCCCCCGTGCGGCAAACGGGCTAAAGCTGTTGCGCCCCGGCCGGCAGCTGGCCGGACAGCCGGGACATTTCAACGAACGGGAGCAGACATGCGGGCACTTATTCAACGGGTCAGCGAGGCCTCGGTCACGGTTGACGGCGCGGTGATCGGCGAAATCGGCCCCGGCCTGCTGGTGCTGGTCTGCGCCATGGCAGGCGACAGCGAGACGCAGGCAGAGCAGCTGGCGGCCAAGATTTCCAAGATCCGGATTTTCAAGGACGAGGGCGGCAAGATGAACCGTTCTGTCCTGGATACCGGCGGCAGCGTGCTGGTGGTCAGCCAGTTCACCCTGGCGGCCGACACAAGGCGCGGCAACCGGCCCGGCTTCTCTACTGCTGCAGTCCCTGCGGAGGGCGAGCGGCTCTACGAGTACTTTGCTGAGCAGCTGGCTGCGCTGGGTTTGAAAACTGCAAAAGGACGCTTTGGCGCCGACATGAAAGTGCGGCTGCTGAACGACGGCCCGGTGACCATCTGGATGGACACGGAGCAGGCCTGAACCGCCCATTTAAGGGGGACCGGCGCCGCTGCCGCAAATGAACTGCGCCCCCGGCGCCTGCCGGCCGTGCCGGGCATTTCCCTTTGCGCCACAGAGGGCGTTTTCGGGCAAGAAAGCACCGATTCTGCCCTATGGCGGGCCGGTCAGCCTGGCGGACCGGCCAGATTCATAAAAAAACCGTCAGCCCTCCGCATCAATATTTCCTGTCGCATTTCAAAAGTTTTTTTGTTTTACAGGGGTCCCCAACCGCAAAAACGGCACCTCATTTGAAAAAGGCGACACCCGCAGTTTGGACTGCACAGGCCCGCACAGGAGGCTTCCCCCGCGTTTCGCTAATAACGCTTGCGAGTTAGCGGTAAATACGCAAATCTTAAATCGCCAATCAAAAAAACAGGTGCCTCAGCACCGCAACCAATCGGGAGAACTCAATGAACCGACATATGCAGTATCTGGCCACCCAGGCCGCGGCAGGAAAACTGTCGCGCCGTGACTTCCTGGGCAAGGCCGCCGCACTGGGCTTTACCGCAGTGTCCGCCAACCTGCTGCTGTCCACCGCTGCCAAGGCGGCCGGCCCGCAGAAGGGCGGCACCATCCGCCTCGGCCTGCAGGGCGGCTCCACCACCGACAGCCTGGACCCGGCGCTGGTCACCAACACCGTTGGCCTGATGGTCACCCGCCTGTGGGGTGAAACCCTGGTCGAACTGGCCGACGACGGCGGCATCGAGGGCAAACTGGCCGAAAGCTATGAAGCCTCTGCCGACGCCAAGACCTGGACCTTCAAGCTGCGCTCCGGCGTGACCTACTCGAACGGCCAAAGCGTCACCGCGGATGACGTGGTCAAGACCATGGAACGCCACAGCGGCGAGGACACCAAGTCCGGCGCCCTGGGCATCATGCGCGGCATCAAGGACGTGCGCGCGGACGGCGACAGCGTTGTCTTCGAACTGGACAGCCCGAACGCCGACCTGCCCTACCTGCTGGCCGACTACCACCTGATCATCCAGCCGAACGGCGGCAATGACGATCCGGCGGCGCCCATCGGCACCGGCCCCTACATCATCAAGTCCGCCGACATGGGCGTGCGCTTCGTGGCCGAGAAGAACCCGAACTACTGGGGCGATCTGGGCAACGCGGACACCGTAGAAATCATCGTCATCAATGACGACACCGCCCGCGTCGCAGCGCTGCAGTCCGGCCAGGTGGACGTGATCGACCGGGTGCCGCCGCGCACCGCGAAACTGGTGGACCGCGCGCCGAACATCACCGTGCACTCGACCTCCGCGGCCGGCCACTATGTGTTCATCATGCACTGCAACACCGCACCGTTCGACAACAACGACGTGCGCATGGCGCTGAAATACGGCATCAACCGCCAGGAAATGGTCGACAAGATCCTGAACGGTTACGGCACCGTGGGCAATGACACCCCGATCAACGCCTCCTATCCGATGTACACCGAACTGGAACAGCGCCAGTTCGACCCGGACAAGGCGATGCACCACCTGAAGAAGGCAGGCCACGAAGGCTCGATCCTGCTGCGCACATCGGACAACTCCTTCCCGGGCGCGCCCGATGCTTCCGCCCTGTTCCAGCAGTCGCTGTCCAGTGCCGGCATCCAGCTGGACGTCAAGCGCGAGCCGAACGACGGCTACTGGTCGGAAGTCTGGAACGCCAAGCCGTTCTGCACCAGCTACTGGGGCGGCCGTCCGACCCAGGACCAGATGTTCACCACCGCCTACCTGTCCACCGCGGACTGGAACGACACCCGCTTCAACAACGAGCAGTTCGACCAGATGCTGGTGGCCGCGCGCGGCGAGCTGGACGTTGCCAAGCGGACGCAGATGTATGCCGACATGTCGACCATCCTGCGCGACGAAGGCGGCCTGATCTGCCCGATGTTCAACGACTTCGTCGAAGCGACCACCGACAAGGTCGACGGCTTTGTCGAAGGCATCCCGGGCCAGGTTCTGATGAACGGCTACGCGGCCAGCAAGCTGTGGGTCAAAGCCTAATATGTCTCCGATCGTAAAACTCCTGGCTCAGCGCATTGCGCTGAGCCTCCTTCTTTTGTTGCTCATCTCAATCGTGATCTTCGCCGGCACCATCGTTCTGCCCGGCGATGTTGCCCAATCGATTCTGGGGCAATCGGCAACGCCGGAGGCACTGGCCAACCTGCGGGCTGAGCTGGGCGTGAACGATCCTCCTGTACAACGCTATTTTGCCTGGCTCTTCGGCGCCATGCAGGGCGATCTTGGCACCGCGCTGACCAGCGGCCAGGATATTGCCCAGGCTCTGAGCAGCCGTTTCTGGAATACCCTGTTCCTCGCCTTCTGGGCTGCCGTGGTTGCGGTTCCGCTGGCAATCTTCCTGGGCCTGCTGGCCGTCCGGTTCAAGGACCGCTGGCCCGACAAGACGATCTCGGCCGTTACCCTGGCCTCGATCTCGATCCCCGAGTTCCTGATCGGCTATGTGCTGATGTACTTCATCGCCGTGCAGCTGCGCTGGTTCCCCTCGGTGGCCATGGTCAACGACAACATGAGCCTGTTCGAGAAGCTGAACGCCATTGCGCTGCCGATCGCCGTGCTGACGCTGGTTGTTTTGGCGCACATGATGCGGATGACCCGCGCCGCGATCCTCAACGTGATGCAGTCGGCCTATATCGAAACAGCCGAGCTGAAGGGCCTCAACGCCTTTCAGGTGATCTACCGCCATGCGTTCCCAAATGCGATTGCACCGATCGTCAACGTGGTGATGCTGAACCTCGCCTATCTGGTGGTCGGCGTCGTGGTGATCGAGGTTGTCTTCGTCTACCCCGGCATGGGCCAGTATCTGGTGGACCACGTGTCCAAGCGTGACGTGCCTGTGGTGCAGGCCTGCGGCCTGATCTTTGCCGCCGTCTATATCGGCCTCAACATGATCGCCGATATCGTCGCCATCCTGAGCAACCCGCGCCTGAGGCATCCGAAATGAAGAATATCCCCATTTCCGCACTCATCGGGCTGTTCTTCACCGCCCTCTACTTCCTTGGTGCCATCTTTGCGCCGCTGCTGGCCCCCTATGGCGTCGGCGAAGTGGTCGGCGATGTGTGGGAGCCCTCCAGCGCAGACTACCTGCTGGGCACCGACAACATCGGCCGCGACCTTCTCAGCCGGATGATCTATGGCGGCCGCACCACCATCTTCATCGCGACGGCTGCAACCGTGCTGTCCTTCACCCTCGGTTCCGTCCTCGGCTTCTTTGCCGCGGTGATGGGCGGTTGGATCGACCAGGCGCTGTCGCGTTTCGTCGATCTGGTAATGTCGATCCCCACCCTGATCTTCGCCCTCGTGGTGCTGTCGGTCGCGCCGGTCACCATTCCGATGCTGATCATTGTGATGGGCCTTCTGGACGCCACCCGCGTCTACCGCCTGGCCCGTGCCGTTGCGGTGGATATCGAGGTGATGGACTACGTCGAGGCCGCCCGCCTGCGCGGCGAGAAAACCGCCTGGATCATCTTCCGCGAGATCCTACCCAACGCACTGTCCCCGCTGATCGCGGAGATGGGCCTGCGCTTCATCTTTGCGGTTCTGTTCGTCTCCACCCTGTCCTTCCTGGGCCTGGGCGTGCAGCCGCCTGAGGCTGACTGGGGCGGCATCGTGAAGGAAAACAAGGAAGGCATCGTCTACGGCATTCCTGCGGCTCTGATCCCGGCCTTTGCCATCGCCACCCTGGCGATCTCGGTCAACCTGGTGGCTGACTGGGTGCTGAACCGGACCACATCGCTGAAAGGAGGCCGCGGATGAGCGATACCCTGTTGAAAGTCCGCGACCTGAAAATCGGCGCGACCATCTACCCGCCCGGGGAACGCCCCCGCGACATCGAGATCGTGCACGGGGTCAGCTTTGACCTCGCGCCCGGCAAGGTCCTGGGCCTGATCGGCGAATCCGGTGCCGGCAAATCGACCATCGGGCTCGCGTCCATGGCCTACGGCCGCGGCGGCGTGAAGATCACCGGCGGCGAGGTCTGGGTCAACGGCCGCGACATCCTCAAGGGCAGCCACAAGGACATCCGCAAACTGCGCGGCGCCGAGGTGACCTATGTGTCGCAATCGGCGGCGGCCTCCTTCAACCCGGCCAAGAAGATCATGGACCAGGTGGTCGAGGCGGCGGTGGAGCAGAAGAAGTTCTCCCGCAAGGAAGCCGAGGCCCGCGCCCGCACCCTGTTTGCCAAACTGGGCCTGCCGGATCCGGACAACATCGGCGAGCGCTACCCGCACCAGGTGTCGGGCGGCCAGCTGCAGCGCTGCATGACCGCGCTGGCGCTGTGCCCGGAGCCGGATCTGGTGGTGTTCGACGAGCCGACAACCGCGCTCGACGTGACCACCCAGATCGACGTGCTGATGGCGATCAAGGAAGCGATCCGCGACACCGGCGTTGCCGCGCTCTACATCACCCACGACCTGGCGGTGGTGGCGCAGGTGAGCGACGACATCATGGTGCTGAAGATGGGCAACACGGTCGAATACGGCCATGTCGACCAGATCATCAACAACCCGCAGGAGGAGTACACCAAGGCGCTGGTCTCGGTCCGCTCCATCGAGCATGAGGAGAAGGCCCCGACCGAGGAGCCGGTGCTGAGCGTGCGCAACATCACCGCGCGCTACAAAGGCACCCAGTTCGACGTGCTGCACAATGTGAACGTCGACCTGTACCCCGGCCAGACGCTGGCGGTTGTGGGTGAATCCGGCTCCGGCAAATCCACCCTCGCCCGCGTGATCACAGGCCTGTTGCCGCCGCGCGAAGGCGAGATCGAATTTGCCGGCCGCACCCTCTCACCCGACCTCAAGGGGCGCAGCCGCGAGGACCTGCGCGAGCTGCAGATGATCTACCAGATGGCTGACGTGGCGATGAACCCGCGCCAGACTGTCGGCACCATCATCGGCCGCCCGCTGGAGTTCTACTTCGGCATGCGCGGCGCGGAGAAGAAGAAGCGGATCATCGAACTGCTGGACGAGATCGAGCTGGGCGAAAAGTTCATGGACCGCTATCCGGCGGAACTGTCCGGCGGCCAGAAGCAGCGTGTCTGCATCGCCCGCTCGCTGGCGGCCAAGCCCAAGATGATCATCTGCGACGAGGTCACCTCGGCACTTGACCCGCTGGTGGCGGACGGCATCCTGAAACTGCTCTTGGATCTGCAGAAGATCGAGGACGTGGCCTATCTGTTCATCACCCACGATCTGGCGACGGTGCGCGCCATCTCCGACAACATCGCGGTGATGTATCAGGGCAAGGTGCAGCGCTACGGCGGCAAGTCCAAGGTGCTGAGCCCGCCGTTTGATGACTACACCGATCTGCTGCTCAGCTCGGTGCCGGAAATGAAGCTCGGCTGGCTGGAAGAAGTGATTGCCCACCGCAAGATGGAAAGCGCCGGCAACTGATTCCACCACTGGATGCAAAGCCCCCGCTGATTGCCAGCGGGGGCTTTTTCTTTTTAAATTTACACGATTTTGTGATATTTTATTAGGACTAGGGAGAATGCAGCGGCTCCAGCTGCAAACAATAGAAAAAACACTGAGCGCGGCTGATCTTTGAGGCAAGCCAACCCGAATTTACCGGGCAGTTTCGTTTGACTGCAGTAACGGGGAGGAACTGCCATGACAGATTGGGCAATTCATGGATTCGAGATAGCCAATTGCAACTGCGTTCCCGGGTGCCCGTGCCAATTCTCGCAGCTCCCCAACGACGGCACCTGCGAAGCGATGCTGACGTTCCGGATCGATACCGGGCATTACGGCGACACCAAACTGGACGGGCTGCACACCGCGGCAATCTACAAATGGCCCGGCCCGATCCACGAGGGCAACGGCGAGATGCAGATCATCATCGACGAGCGCGCCACGGCAGAGCAAAAATCCGCCCTCGAAGCGATCATGACCGGCCAGGACACCGATGAATTTGCCACAATGTTCTTTGTCTTCAACGCCATGTGCACCACCAAGCACGAGACGCTCAGCGCACCGGTGTCGCTGAGTTTTGATGCGGAAACCGGCATTGGACATGGCAAGGCGGACGGCATTGGAGAAACCAGGGTCGAACCGATTGCGCACATCGTGTCCGGCGCACCGCATTCGGTCCAAATCAAGCTGCCCAATGGGTTTGAATATTCCGAGGCTTCCGTCTGCCGGGGCACGACCCAAACCCCCGGATCTGCGATCAGCCTGGAAAAGAACAGCGGAACCCACGCGCATGTTGCCGAGCTGCACCTGACCGGCAAGGGCGTTGAGCGCGCGGCCTGATCCGCCATGGCAGCTCCGCATCGCATAACAGGAACAGCAGAGCGCCTGGCCCGCAACGACCAGATGGTGGTGCTGGGTGCTGTGGCCTTCATCGTGCTGCTGAGCGGGCTGTACACCGTCTTCGGGGTCGGCATGAACATGACCGCGGTCGAGATGACCCGGATGGCCCGCCCGATCGGCGAGCCGATGGCGATGGGCGCAGGCACGCCCTGGACCGCGGGCTATGCCGTGCTGATCTTCCTGATGTGGTGGGTGATGATGATCGCCATGATGACCCCCAGCGCCGCGCCGGTGCTGCTCCTGTTCAGCGCCATCAAGAAGGCTGGATCCCGACCGGGCGAAGCGCCGCTGCTAAGCCTGCTGTTCCTCAGCGGCTACCTTATGGCCTGGGCATTCTTTTCTGCAATCGCCACCTCTTTGCAGTGGTGGCTGGAAACCATGGGCCTGTCAGATGGCCCTATGATGTCGCTCAGCAGCCGTGCCCTAGGTGGCGCGTTGCTGCTGGCGGCGGGCGCCTATCAGTTTACCCCCTACAAGCACGCCTGCCTCTCCCATTGCCGTATGCCGGTTCATTTTTTGACCGCGCATAACCGCACAGGCTTGGCTGGTGCTGTACTGATGGGCGCCCACCACGGCACATATTGCCTGGGCTGCTGCTGGGCCCTGATGCTGCTGCTGTTCGCCGGCGGCATCATGAATCTCTACTGGATTGCCGGGCTGGCGCTGTTCGTGCTGGCCGAAAAGACCTTTCCCCATCCAAAGCTCTTCACCTCTGCCGCCGGGGCGCTGCTCTGTTTGGCAGGCGCCTATGTGCTCCTCACCGCGTTCTGATACCGCCGCCGTTGCCCGGCAAATCTGCAACGCCCGTCCGAAAATGCCGGTTTGCGGCCGATCCGCCGTTTTTTGAATGGCAATTCAAGAATCCGCCACGAAGATGAGGCACCGAAGCCCCCGCAAGGCAAAAGGATTCGGCAAATGGACAACAAACTCCTGCTCATCATTCTGGACGGCGTGCCCTGGCGCAACTTCCGCCGCCTGTTCGGAAACCTCGAAGGCTGGGTCGACAGCGGCGATGCCCGCGTCTGGAAGCTGCGGGCGGTGCTGCCGTCGATTTCGGCCAGCTGTTATGCCTCGATCCACACCGGCGTCGCGCCCGCCATCCACGGCTGCACCGGCAACGCCAATGTGTTCCGGCTCAAGGAGAAGGACGTGTTCAGCCAGGTCCGCGAGGCAGGCGGCGTCACCGGCGCGGTGGCGCACAGCTACTGGTCGTCCTTCTTCAACCGCCACCCGTTCGATTACGTGCGCGACATCGAATATGACGAGCCGGAAAGCAAGACCATCAACCACGGCCGCTTCCACACCATGACCGGCTACGGCAAGGACAACCAGATGACCCCGTCAGATGTCGACCTGTTCGGCACCCTGACCAACCTCTGCCTGCGCTTCGGCCTCGACTACGGCATGCTGCACACCTGCACCCTGGACAGCATGGGCCACCGCTATTTCCACGACTGCCAGGAGATGGACCACGCCTGTTTCGTGATGGACGAGATGCTGGCCCCCTTCATCACCCGCTGGCGCGATCTGGGATATGAGGTGATCGTCACCGCCGACCACGGCCAGGACGAGCGCGGCCACCACGGCGGCCGCAGCCCGCTGCAGCAGGAAACCGCGCTTTACTACTTCGGCGAGGCGGATGGCCCCGATCATGGCGAGGTGATCGACCAGCGGCAGCTAGCCCCCACCATCCTCAAAAGGCTGGGTGCGCCGATTGCCGGAACCATGAAGGCAGAGCCGTTCCTGAAGTGACCTGACGCGGCGGCTGTGTGCTAGGATAGCCCTCAGCCGCCGTTTTCAGATGTCAGGAATTTGCCATGAAATCCCTTGTTGCCGCATTTTCGCTGCTGGCTGCCCCGTCGCTGGCCAGCGACGCCTGCCATGACCTGTGGTTCACCCGCAACGCGGTGATCGACCGGGCCGGGTACTGCTTCGGCTCTCCCTTGGGGCAATCGGTGTTCGACAACGGGGACTGCACCGGCAAATCCGTGTCTCTGACGCCGCAGGAGGAAGACCTGGTCGCTGAAGTGAAACGGATGGAGGGCCGCATTGGCTGCCGGGTGAACAGCAAGCAGACCCATCTGGACCTCGACGATCTGTTCCTGCGCTATCAGCTATGGGATTTTCCAGTGCGGGATGAGTACGAAAGCACCTGCCTGGGCTGGCTTGGGCCTGTCACGGGGCTGCGCGCCGGTCACCGCCCGGAGGCGCCCCTGGTCGGGCAGATCGGCCCTGGCGACAATGTGAGCTACTCGCATCTCCCGGTGGGCGGCTGGACCTACGTCACCACTTCCGGCCCGGACTGGCAGATCACCAGCGGCGGCTGGCTGGACACCTCGCAATTTCAGGAACAGTGCCAGGATTACGCCGGGTAGCGGGCCCTAGTCGTCATAGGGCCAGACCCCCTGCCCCAGCGCCTCGACCGCAACCGAAATCCGCTCGAAACTGTCCCGCGCCCGGCCCACAGTATGACGCGCGCGCAGGTATCCGTGGATCAGCCCCGGCTCGTTGATCCAATGCGCCTTGCCGCCAGCCTCGACAATCCGGTTCCGGTATTCGCGCGAGTCATCGCGGACCGGATCGCAATCCGCGGTCACCAGAACGGTCGGCGGCAAGCCGGAAAAGTCGCTGTCTGCCAAGGGCGCAAACAGCGGATCATCCTTCGGCGCCTCGCCATCGGTGCGGATATCCATGTAGTAAACCACGTCTTCGCGGGTCAGCATCGGTGCCTGGGCGTGTTCGATGTAGGAGCCCTGGTTCATATCGCCGCCGAAGGCGCCGTAAATCAGCATCTGGCCCAGAATGGACTCGCTGCGGCCGCGCGCATGATGGGCCACCGCAGCACAGAGATTGGCACCGGCGCTGTCGCCCATCAGGACAATGCCCTTGCCGTAACCGGCCTCGACCCAGCCCAGCACCACCCAGGCATCCTCAAAGGCCGCCGGATGCTTGTGTTCCGGCGCCAGCCGGTAATCCACCGCCACCACCCGGTAGCCGGTCTGGGCGCAGATCTCGGCGCAGACATCGTCGTGGCTGTCCAAGCCCCCGACGACAAAACCGCCGCCATGGCAGAACAGCACCGTGCGGGTCGGGTCGCCCGCGGTATAGACCCGCACCGGCACCCCGTTTGCCGACAGCTCCTCAACCGACACCACATCCGGCCGCGGCACCCGGAACTCCCGCGCCATCGCGTTGTAGATCCGGCGCTGCTCTTCGATGCTCATGTCAACGGCGTCATCGGGATAAAGCTCCCCGGTCTTCTGGATGAAGTCCCAGGTCTCCTCGTCGATCAGCCGTTCGTAGTCCATCTGCGAGCCTCCCTGCACGCCGGTTGTCCTGAGAGCCTAGGCACAGTTTCCCGCAAATGGAATGCCTGAAAGAAAAAGCGCCCCGAAGGGCGCCCTTTATCCCACGCTGCCCCCGTCAGGGTCAGGCTGCCGCGGCAGGCTCCCACGGCCGGGTGAAGTTGTTGAGCACGCCGTCGATGTCCGCATCCGTGCTGCCGTTGGCCGCGACCTGCGCCACCAGCCCGCGCTTCTTGTCGTCGATCACGCTGACAACGCGCGCCGCCACCCCGGCCTGTTCCAGCGCGCCATTGTAGACGCGGGTGATGGCCAGCTTGCGCAAATCGGGCTTGAACACCTTGCCCACCGCGGTTTTCGGCAGTTCCTCCAGCACCGTCAGATGCTTGGGGATTGCGGCCCGCTCATGCACATGGACCTTGCAGTACTCCAGCAGCTCCGCGTCGCTGACGCTGGCGCCGTCGACCAGTTCGACAAAGGCGCAGGGCAGCTCGCCGGAATGAGCGTCCGGCTGGCCGATCGCGCCGGCAAAGGCCACCGCGTCATGGCCCAGAAGCGCCTCCTCGATCTCTGCCGGATCAATGTTGTGGCCACCGCGGATAATCAGATCCTTGGCGCGGCCGGTGATCCACAAATAGCCGTCCTCGTCGATCCGGCCCAGATCGCCGGTACGCAGGTATTTCTCCTGATAGTAGAGGTCCACGTTCTTGTCGGCCTCGGTATAGGTGTTGCCGGCATAAACACCCGGGTTCGACACGCAGATCTCCCCCACTTCGTCGCGCGCGCATTCCAGCGCCCCGTTGTTGGTCTGCTTGACGATCCGCACGTCGGTATAGGGGAACGGGATGCCGACCGACCCTACCTTCTTCTCGCCGCCCGGCGGGTTGCAGGAGACCAGGCAGGTGGCCTCAGTCAGGCCGTAGCCCTCGACGATGGCGACGCCGCAGGCGCTCTCAAACCGCTTGAACAGCTCCATCGGCATCGGGGCCGAGCCGGAGAAAGCCGTTTTCACCGTGGAGATATCGGCATTCACCTCCCGCTGCATCAGCGCCGACACGGCGGTGGGCACGGTGATGATAAAGGTGATCTTCCAGCGTTCGATCAGCTTCCAGAAGTTGTCGAACACGCCCTCACCGCGGTAGCCCTGCGGCGTCGGGAACACCACATGCGCGCCGGAGGCGATGGCGGCCATCATGATCACATGCACCGCAAAGACATGGAATAGCGGCAGCGGGCACATGATGTTGTCTTCTTCGGTGAACAAGAGCGTGCTGCCCAGCCAGCCGTTGTAGACCAGCCCCGAATACTTGTGCTGCGCCACCTTGGGCATGCCGGTGGTGCCGCCGGTGTGGAAATAGCAGGCCACCCGGTCGCCCGCACTGTCGGCAAAATTCAGCGTCTTGGGCTGTTTCGCCATCTCCTTGGAGAAGCTCAGGTAATCCGCATGGCTGGGCCGGGTGTCCATCTTGGGGCGGATCAGCGGCACGATCCAGGATTTCGGCGGCGTCAGATAGCGGTTCAGATCCACCTCCAGCACCGTGTTCACGCCCGGCGCATGGCGCACCGCCTCCGCCACCTTCTGCGCCACGTCCGTTTTCGGGAAGGGCCGCAGGGTCACCACCACCTTGGCCTTGGTCTCCCGCAGGATGGAGGCGATCTGCTCCGGCTCCAAAAGCGGGTTGATCGGGTTCACGATCCCCGCCACCGCGCCGCCCAGCATGGTCACCAGCGTCTCATTGCAGTTGGGCAGCACATAGGCCACCACGTCCTTTTCACCGATCCCCAGGGCGCGGAACATGTTGGCCGCCTGGCTCACCTGCTCTTTCAGCGTGCTCCAGGTCAGGGTCTCGGCCTTGTCCTGCGGCCCGGAGAAAATCTGATAGCTGACCGCCTTGCTGTTCGGGTATTTGTCCGCGGTGCGCGACAGCAGCCTGTACAAAGTGGCCGGCAGGTCCCGCGCCTCATACGGCATTTCATTCTGCAGCGCGTCGCGGTCCGCGATTCCGGAAAAACCCATAAATCTCCTCCCCGTTCCTCCGGTGCACAGCCGGTGTACGGGCGGTGCACGGAGTGTGTCTCTGTTTTTCGCCCAGATTATTGCAATCGCCTGATTGCGCAAGCGCCGCGGCAGGGTCACGCCAAGGCAGCTTGGGGCGTGACGTGGCGCCAATTCGCGGCTCTTGGGCGATTTCATCGAAAAAAACGCCCCGGACAAGATCCGGGGCGCCTGATGTTTCACGCTTGCATGCGCTTATTCCGCTGCCAGCCCTTCGGTGAATTGCAGCTTGGCCAGGCGTGCATATAGCCCGCCCTGCGCCACCAGCTCATCATGGGTGCCGGTGGCGACGATCCGCCCCTGGTCCATCACCACGATGCGGTCGGCCTTTTTGACGGTGGCCAGCCGGTGCGCCACGATCAGCGTGGTGCGGCCCTGGCTCAGCTCATCCACAGCGGCCTGCACCAGGCGTTCGCTCTCGGCATCCAGCGCCGAGGTCGCCTCGTCCAGCAGCAGCACCGGCGCGTCGCGCAGGATGGCGCGGGCAATGGCAATCCGCTGCTTCTGCCCGCCCGACAGCATCACGCCGCGTTCGCCGACAAAGCTGTCATAGCCTTCCGGCAGTTTCGAGATGAAGTCATGCGCCGCGGCGGCCGCAGCAGCCGCCTCGACCTCGGCATCCGTGGCCTCGGGGCGGCCGAACCGGATGTTTTCAAGCGCGGAGGCGGCAAAAATCACCGGATCCTGCGGCACCAGCGCGATATGGCGGCGGAACTCATCCCGCTGCAGCTGGGTCAGCGCCACGCCGTCCAGCTTCACCGCGCCCTGGTTGGGGTCATAGAACCGCTGCAGCATCTGGATGATAGTGGTCTTGCCCGCGCCGGACGGCCCGACAAAGGCCACTGTTTCACCCGGCTTCACCGTCAGCGACACCTCCTCCAGCGCCGAAACATCCGGGCGCGAGGGGTAGCGGAAAGAGACATTATCAAAGTCGATCTCACCCTTGACCGGCGCGGGCAGCACCTGCGCCGCAACCGGGTCCAGCACGGTATCCTCGGCGTTCAGCAGCTCCACCAACCGTTCGGTTGCCCCGGCAGCGCGCTGCAGCTCGCTCCAGATCTCCGACAGCGCCGCGACCGAGCCCGCCACCAGCACCGCATAGATCACGAACTGGATCAGCGTGCCTTCGGTCATAACGCCCGCGCGCACATCATTGGCGCCCATCCACAAGACGCCGACGATGCCGGAAAACACCAGGAAAATCACGATCACCGTCAGATAGGCGCGGGTCTGAATGCGGCGGCTGGAAACGTCATAGGAAGTTTCCGTCAGCTCGGAAAACTTCGAGCGGCTGGCAGTCTCATGAGTGAAGGCCTGCACCGTCTGCACCGCCCCCAGCGCCTCGCCCGCGTTGCCGGAGGAGGCTGCGATCCAGTCCTGGTTCTCCTTGCTGATCGCGCGCAGGCGGCGGCCCAGCACCAGGATCGGCACGATCACCGCCGGCACAATCAGCAGCACCATCATCGTGAGCTTCGCCGAGGTCAGCAGCATCAGCACCATGCCGCCCAAGAAGATCAGCAGGTTGCGCAGCGCGATCGACACCGACGATCCCAGCACCGACTGGATCAGCGTGGTGTCGGTGGTGATCCGGCTCAGCACTTCACCGGTCATGATGCGCTCATAGAACTCCGGGCTCATGCCGATCACCCGGTCGAACACCGCCTTGCGGATATCGGCTACCACCCGTTCACCCAGCCGGGTCACCAGCGCATAGCGCACGCCGGTGCCCACGGCCAGCAATGCGGCAATCACCAGCGCACCGCTGAAATAGAGGTTCAGCAGCTCGGAATCGGAGACCCGGAAATTGTCCACCACCCGGCGCACCGCCAGGGGCAGCGTCAGCGACAGCGCCGCCGTCAGCACCAGCGCGCAAGTGGCGGCCAGCATCAGCAGGCGGTAGGGGCGCATGAACGGCCACAGAGCCGACAGCACGCCAATCTTCCGGGATTTCTCCCGCTCTTGCTCCGCATTCGGGGCCGCTTGTCTCCGCGCCATTCCGGATCCTTCTGCACTTTGCTCTCACGGGCCTCGAAGCCCGCATAATTGCCAAGGTTCATGGCCCCGCAGGCCGGGCGCGTCAAGCGCTGAGCAGTTTCAAAAAGCACATGAAAACAGTTGCGCACTGCGTCACAGAGTATCAATCCGGCATGCTGGGAAGGTCTGGAGCGGGTAGCGGGAATCGAACCCGCACCTTAAGCTTGGAAGGCTCTTATGATACCATTTCACCATACCCGCTCAGGACATTTGCTGATTTAGGTGAAGCGCCGGGGAAGGTCAACCACCTTGTTTTCGTTTGCCTTTGCGGCGGCGGAAAATTCAACGCCCCCCTTGCGAAAGCCCTGCCAAGCCCCCCAAATAACAGCACAATCC
>NZ_JBFCVS010000038.1:0-17139 GCF_040704725.1 Leisingera sp. JC11 | reverse complement strand
TACAACACTAAGCGGCCTCACAGCGCCTTGGGATACCGGCCGCCTGCGCCGGAAACCATCGTCCCGATGGACCAAAGGCCAGTCATGCACTAACAATCAAACCGGACCAGTCAGATCAGGCTCCCCAGGATCGCAAGGGTTGGCGCTGGGGCCGGAACTTGCCAGCATCGCATCTCAGACGTTTCAGAACACATCGGCGCAGGTTCAGGACGGTGCGGGATGGAACCTGACCGCCAGCGGCAACTTTGTCGGATTGCGGCAATATGGTGTCCTCGAAAGCGGCAAGCGGTACTATGTTCGGGTTTCGTGGTCCGGTAACGACGAGGGCAGCGCGATCCGTGCCCTGATCGGCGGAAATCTGGGGCAGATTGCCGGCACTGAATTTGACGTCAGCGGAACGCATGAATTCAGAGTAGTTTCTGGCAGTGCTGACTTCCTCATGTACGCCTCCGGGTCCACCGCTGGCGACATGGTGCGGATGGAAATCGAAAGCATCCGCGAAATCCCTGGTAACCACCTCGCCCAAGAGCAAGCGGCCGAACGAATGGAATTCAAATCCATCGGCGGCGCGATCTGGCTGGAGAACGATGGTCTTGACGACAATGGGCTGCAGTTGGCGTCTGACCTTTCTGTCAAGATGGTGGCGCTGGCGTTGCAGTACAAAACCGGCGTCGAGACAGCGGCGGATGATTACCACACGCTGTGCTCTGACCTAGCGGGGCTAACCTCTGGCTCGTCTGACCGTGTAATGCTGCACCAGAACAATGCAGGGTTATTCACGGGGACAGGGCCGTGGCGGGTTTCTGTAAGCGGCGGGGTATTCGGAACAGACATTCTGCCGCTCCCTTGGTCGCTGGTTCTCATCAAGCGTGCCGACCACGCAGCTTTTAATGTGGGGAACTTCTTCGGCAGAAACTTCACCAACTCCGGGCGGGCTTGGAAGGGACGTGGGGCACCTGTCGGCGCGTTTAGCGAGATACCGTCTGATGCGGAATTGTCGAAGCTTCACACATGGGCGCAGCGCCACTTGGGGGTCGCATGACAGATTTTACACTCCGCGCCGCCTTGATCGTCCCAGGCAAGCAGGTGGCAGCAGCGCGCCGCATTGCCGGTGCACTAGGCTGGGGATTTGAGTGCTACTCTGTTCCGCTGTCTGCGAGCGGCGCTGACCCTGCCACTCATTGGGGCCTGTCAACGAAAGTGAAACCGGATTTTCTCGCAACGCTGACCGATGCAGGAAGCGGCACGGTGCCAGACGGTGTTGATCCGGCTGACCTGGCGGAGGTGATGCTGGTGCTGCTTAAAGAGGTCGGCCCTGCCGAAACAACAGATCATGT
Organism: Leisingera sp. JC11; assembly: GCF_040704725.1. Classification (NCBI taxonomy): domain Bacteria; kingdom Pseudomonadati; phylum Pseudomonadota; class Alphaproteobacteria; order Rhodobacterales; family Roseobacteraceae; genus Leisingera; species Leisingera sp. JC11. Next base: position 15,802 of record NZ_JBFCVS010000038.1, on the reverse strand, counting down.
TGCGCAATTCGAGGCCCTGGCAACGCTTCACGGGCTTCAGCGGGTCCAAATGGTTTCCGAGCCGTAGCGCCGCGCCAGCAGAGAAAAGGAAAGCCCCGGTTTGCGCCGGGGCTTTTGTCGTTTCAGGAAGGGGTGAATTAGGTTGGATACTCACCCAACTTCCTAAAATAGGCGTCCAAGGCGGGCCGTGCACTCCTCTTGGAACGGAATTTAAGGCCTAACCTGCTCCCTCGCCACCAAAGGATATCCACCTGGAGGACGCCAATGCCATCCACAGTCACTGTCAGCAACTCTTTGCGGTCAAAGACGGGGGCACCCTCAGGCAGCTCAATTCCCAAGCCGCCATAGCTTACATTAACTGTAGTGGCTGCGAGGTCTCGGACAGGAAGGTTGAGTGTGCAAGGAAGTTTTAGTGAAAGGCGGGGTTCCGAAGGTTCTGGCTGTCTAAACATGGGGCCGTTGATATGCCTCGTTCTGCTTCAGTAGCTGAAGTTTTTTTGTTTTGTTTCAGCATTCTATGAGGTCAGATGGAAGTTTGTCAACTTGCGATTTTCCGTGTCCCCGCTGCTGCATCTTTGTTGGGGATTGGCTGGCGAAAATGAGCGCAAGCTTTCCTGCAGAATAGGGCTGGCGAGTTGCTTAGTGCTCACCCTGTGTCAGGCTTGCGTCTCGCTATATCGGTCTCCGGCCTTTCTGGGACACGGCTGCTCAGAAAGGGAAGGCGACAAATCAAGCCTCAAACAGACCTTTCACGGTCTCAGATTTGGAGCTCAAGCCGCAATCGAAAGCACGGAAATGCTAGGCTAACCCTTCTCTACTGAGACGTGCCTTGACTTGGCATGGATTGTGTTGACCGAGTGCGTCGAGATGGTGCCGTCGGTGACATGCGGGGCAAAGAGCAATTGGATTGAGTACGCGTTCCTTTGTTACGATGTCGGAATAGAATTCCTCGCCGCAAACCTCGAGAAACTCGCCACTCTGTATCAACTCCTTCGCAGCGGCGCCGCAATCCCGGCACCGGGCTTCAGAAAGCGCTGTCGAGAGTTCTCTTTCAGTAACCTTTCGCTGGTAGTTGCATTTCGTATCCCCCATCCGCTTCCTCCGACTGGCTCAAGGCATAGTAGCCCACCTCCGTCGAGTTTTCGCAAGTCCCAATAAGGAGCGGCCTGCAAGTGGGAGCGATTGTGTTGCAGGCCGCTCTCCCCACCACGGCAGGTAGCGTGCTGTGGTGTTGTCGTTTTTGGCGCAGAGTGCGAAAAGGCCGCGTTCTATAGGGGCGAGGTTCTGCCGGGGCCGACCATCAGCCGGTCCGCATACTGTGCATGGCAAGAAGAATGGGGTACTGAGCGCGGCGACGATGCCGGCCAAGGGACAGAATAGGTGTTTAGTGAGGGGTGAAGAGTTTATTTTTCTGATCGAAGAGACCTATGAACGGGTCAATGATCTGAAGAGTCTGCTGAAAGAGAAGGGTGCGGAAAGCCTAATTCCAGAAGAACGGGATATTACCGCTGGAACGAGGAGGGAGCAGTTAGACGAGGCATCCAGATGGCTTTTCTTGCTCACCAACACGCTAAAGGAAAACTTCGCTGGAGCCCTGTCTCAGGCGGAGAGCCACCGCATTGCCTTGGCTCAGAAGGTCCGGCGGATGTTAGAGAGAGCTCTTCGAGCTGAGGAGTTTCCTGAATAGGAAACCGCGTTAGTGCGGCCCGCAGTCTGGGGAAACAATACCGTCTGTTGAACTTGAAGCTGACACAACCGATACCATTGAGCGTGTCAAGTGGCACCAGAAGCCGCTGAACTGCGGGATTATCGATCAAAGTAAGGAGAGGTGAATAGTGGCGAACTTGGAACTGACGCAGTTTATTCAGTGCGACATTGAAATTGAAGGCTCAGGGCCAACTCAGAAGGTTGTTGCCGGATGGGTTGCTAACGCACTGCGGGGGATTGCGGAGAAATTGGAGCGGGGAGAATACGAAGACGGGCACCATGACCTGGAACTGCGTTCCGGCAAGAAGCTGGGGTCTGTCTATTTCGATTTCTCGGAAGGTGAGCACTTCGACGATCTGGATGCCGACTGAGGTGTGAAGCGACCCACAATACTGGTTAAACAAGCACCAGTTACCTGCGGGTCGCTGCCCCTGTCGGCTAGGGGCAAGTTGATGGTAGGGCGGTTTGTTCGCCTTTTACGGGGAATTTTTGCAGGTGCGGGTCAGTTTCAGGCCGCGCCCAGTAAGGGAGCCATCAGATGCTGATTGACGCGGTTTTGCCAATGTTCGTCCTGGCTCTCATTGTCCTGATTGTGTGGGCCGTCTTTTCATTGATTGGCGAAATGGCGCGGGAGCGCGGACATAGCCCTTGGCCGTGGTGGTTGATTTCAATCGCCTGGTCGCCCATCGCGTCGATTGTAATTCTCTGGCTGTTCTTCCCAGTCAAAGAGGCCGAATAAGGAGAGGTCGGGTGCCGAAAGCGCTTAAAGACTACACGGATGAAGAACTGGCCAAGGTTGGCGGACAGCCCGGCTCACTGGAAGACTATCGGCACACGATGGAGTTTCGCCGCCGAGAGCTGACTGTTCACAGGGAGGTAGCTGATGCGCAAATCAAGGCTGCAAACTGGACGCGCTGGTCAGCGGTAGCGGTTGCTGTGTCGGTGGTCGTGACGGCTGCCGGAATATGGATCGATTGGATCCAGTAAAGGAGCGAGCGACCCGCGGGGTAATGGCACCAGTGGGAACGGTGCGGCAGGCCGCTCTATCCCGCCCCGGCTGATCGGGATCGTAGTAGTATAGCTCAGCGAGTGGAGCAGTCCAGAAAGGGAGTGAAGCGGCCCGCAAAGCTGGTTACACAAGCACTAGTTACGCGCGGACCGCTCAATCCCAACTGGGGAGTCTTGGGATGTTGAGAACGTAGGACGCAAGTATAGGTTGTCGAGGGCTGGGGCGAGCGGCCCGCGGGGTAATGGCACCGATGAGAACAGTGCAGCAGGCCGCTCCATCCCGCCCCGGTTGATCGGGATGGAAGCAGTATACCTCAGTGGGAAGGGCAGTCCAGAAATGTAGTTGAGCAACCCGCTGAACCTAACAATAGACACTGGTTAACCACGGGCTGCTCGCCCTGCATGAGGAAACGACAGGGTTACCTACTGTAAGAAGAAAAGTCCGAACTGCAGACTGCAGTATTCACTACTTGGAAAGTACAACCGATAGGCTAACATGCGCCCTGGGAAAATCTCTCAAAGAGGTAGGGATGTTTCAGTTTCTTAGCAGTGACAGTGGGGCTTGGGCTGAGTTTGAGTGCCCCGTGTGCTCCATAGGTTTGGATTTCAAACTTAGCGATGTGCCGGCGGAGGGGGATGCTTTTGAATGTCCAAGCTGCGCAGCCCTTCTGACTGTGCAGCACGTAAAGTGCGATTCCAAATAAGGAGGTGAGCGGCCCGCGAGATGTGCGCTCAGATGGGGTGGCGCTGCGGGCCGCTCTATCCCGCCCTAGAAAGTTTGGGATTCGGAGGCTTTAGCTCAAAAAGCGGAGCAGTCCAAGTAGGGAGCCTTGGGATATCAAAGACGTAGGCTGCAGGTAGAAGCTGTCTAGAACAGGAGAGCGGATGCTAGAAGGTACCCGCCAACGTTGACGGAATCAAAGCGCTACGGATATGTCGGCTAGACGCTCTTCAACTTCTTAATGGAAACACATTGACGAGGCGTTGCTGTTTGGAAAAAACCTAACGCCCCATTCATTTTCGAGAGACTTACTTTGTGCTAAAATTCAGCATGTGTGTAAGAATTTCAGGAGAGAGAAATGGCGGTTTGTGAAGCAGGGCCAGATTGTAGCATCGTGTGCCAAACTGGGTGTATTTGTGTCCAAGACCCCGACACCGGCGAATGCCTGTGCGATTGCAGCGAGGACGAGCCAGGCGGATTGGCGGAAAGGAAGTGGGGAAGATTCAGCTTCTCCGACAGTTCCCAAATCAATGTCGTCGCGTCGGACTTTCCAATCGGGAAATTCGCGGAGGTTCTCGGGTTCATCCGAGGCGAAGATGCCAAACCGGTACCCAAGGTGAGCGGGATCGCTACGGTCACGCTGAAGATGACAGGCGCAACCTTCGGCGATGTGGTTGATGAATTGGTTAGGCTGAGCGATTGAGCCAAGACTTCCCTTCGGCCAAGGTGTGGGCAAGTGTCGCTCCACATTGCCGTTGCGATACGCCGAGCGCTATCGATCTGGTTAGACACCTATTCGAAAGTACTGTTTTTCGTAGCAGCACCAAAGACAACAGCGGTCTGCTTCAGGGTGTTTGGCGCCAGAAAAGCGGAATCGAAAGGACGTAGGAAAACCACTCCCACTTTCACCATTCGTTTCCGGTTTGTCCGTGGGAGCGAAGCCGCCTAAGCCTCTGATTTGCCTCAGTTCAACTAGAACTTAAAATCTCCTGGCCGTATGGCCGTGCGGGTTCGAGTCCCGCCGTCCGCACCACATTGGAACCTGCCTGCCGCAAACCACGCAAACTTTGGGCTGACCGGCGCCGCCCTGGACGTGCCCTGGCCCGCGGGAGCTGGCATGGCGGATGTCTGTGATTTGGAAAACAATGCAGGGGAAATGAGGCCCCGGGCATCCCGGATGCGCGGATAGGTTCCGGCACGGCGGGGGGGAATACTTGGGACTTGCATGCGGTGGGGCAGCGGTAATATGAGTTTTCCGAGCCCGCTCGAATGTCTGTACCTCCCTGAAACAGGATTTTTTTGATTATGAACCCGTATGAGACTGTGCCTCCTTCCGGATTCTGGCGCACTGCTGTCGCCGACAAAAATTTTCTGGATATTTCAGAGCTTTGGGTTCCGAAGTTCCGGGTGACCCCAAAGAGTATGGTCTCCACTTACGGATCATGTTTTGCCCAGCATATCGGTAATGCTCTGGCCGCCCGGGGGTTCCGCTGGTGCCGGCCGGAGAAACGGCCCTTCGGGTTGAGCGACGAAAATGCGAAGAAATTCAACTATGACGTTTTCTCCAGCCGCACGGGCAATATCTATACTGCCACGCTGCTTCTGCAATGGCTGAGGTGGGCGTTCGGCGAGGCGAAAGTCCCGGAAGAACTGTGGGAGAAAGACGGCCGCTGGATTGATCCCTTCCGCCCGAATGTCGAACCTGGCGGTTTTGCCAGTAAGGAAGAGCTTTTGGAATCCCGGGCTGTTACACTGGCGGCTTTCCGGCGCAGCGTTGAGATGGCAGACATTTTCGTCTTCACTTTGGGGCTGACGGAACAGTGGCTGAATGCAGATGGCGGGTACGAGTACCCGATGTGCCCTGGAACCATCGCCGGCACCTTCGACCCGAAGGTGCACCAGTTCCACAATCTGAACTACGTGGAGGTGCAGGGGGCACTTAATTCCGCCATCAAAATCATGCACCGGGCCAATCCGCGCGTGAAGATCATCCTTACGGTCTCCCCGGTGCCGCTGACAGCAACAAACTCCGGCAAGCATGTGCTGGTGGCCACGATGCAGTCGAAGTCGATTCTGAGGGCGGTCGCGGGTCACCTGGCGGACCGCCGGGGGCGGGTCGACTACTTCCCGTCCTACGAAATTATCAACAGCCCGGCCTTCAAAGGGGCGTTTTTCGAGCCAAATCAGCGCAATGTCGCTATGCCCGGGGTCCGGTTCGTGATGGATACCTTCTTCCGCTGCCAGGCAGAGACCTTCGGCATCAACGAAGGCAGCGGCGGCGCCAGTGTATCACCCAATGAGAAGCAGAACGATCTGGTGTGCGAGGAAGAAATCTTGTCGAAGTTTGGCGGTCAAAAATGAAAGTATGTGTTGTTGGCAACAGCCACTGCGGTGCGCTGATCGAGGCGTGGCGTCAGATTTGCGGCAGCTGGGCGGACCTGTCCCTGACTTTTTTTGCAACGCCGGGCACCAAGATCAGGAATGTGGCGCTGCGGGACGGCAAGCTGGTTGGCTTGACGGACGATGTGCGGGAAATTTTGAAAGTGACCTCGGGGGGACTGCAGGAATGCGACCCGGAGCAGTATGACAGCTTCCTGTTTTATGGGTTGATCAAATCACCAAAGGCTGAGCACACAGACGTAAAATATTCTGCTGCGGTTCGTGAAGCCGCGCTGACGGACAGATGCGTGGAGAGTAATGCGGCGCGGCTTATCGGCCAGCTGCGGACCGTTACAGACAAGCCAGTGAGTGTCGCGGCGGCCCCCTTCAGAGTGCCCGCAGGGACGGATACCGCGTCCGCATGGACGTGCTCGCACGAGGAGGAGACCGCTTTTTTCCAGCGCGTTGCCTTCGACAAGCTTAGCGCATCCGTTATCGCCCAGCCCAAAGAGACCGTGATCGGGCAGACACGGGCGACTTTTGCCGAGTTCTCCACCGGGTCAAAGCGGCTGCAGGTCGAAACCGAAAGAGCCCCGAAAGCGCATCCAAGCGGTGAAGTCAGCCATATGAACTGCCGATATGGGGAAATCTGGTTAGAGCATTATCTGCCAACCATTCGAAAATGAACAAAGGCGGAGAGATTTTCTCTCCGCCTTTTTGTCAGTTGCGTCCGCGGCAGGATAATCAGAGGGCGCGAGTGCTGACTGTAGCGTTTGCGTACAGATTGCGTTGCTGTGACGGTAAATTTATGCAACATGTTGCGCGGAATGTGAAAGATCCTGCACATATGGCGCTAATCCACGAGAAAATTTCGGCCCTCTTGGAAGACATGAACCTGTCCAACCGGCAGGCGGCTCTGAAATGCGGCATCCCCTATGGCACCTTCAACAGCGCGCTGAAACATCAGCGCGAAATCGGCTGGAGCACGCTGGATGCGCTGGCGCGGGGGCTGGGGGTGTCGTTCCAGTATTTCTCCTCTGACACCGCGGGGCTGGAGCTGCTGCCGGAAGCCCGTGCCGATGCGGATGCCGCCAGGGCCTTTGATATTCTCAATGCCCGCATGCAGGCCGCCGCGCGGTCCCGCCAATACAGCGGCTGCGATGTGTCGCTGCAGGATTTCCTGGACTGGTGGTTTGCCAACAGCGGCCGGCTGGAAGGTTTCGAGCGGCTGCAGCACGCGGTCGACATGTTCGATCCGCCGGATGCTGAACAGAACCGCATCCAGCCGATCCGCTCCGGCCCGGCCAGCCTGGCGTCGATCTGTTTTGAGGTCTCGGACAGCGACCAGCTGCGCGGCACGCTGAACGGGTTCAGCGACAAGCTGAACACGGATCTGGTGATGGCCCACAGCGAGGCGATCAGCCGGGGCGAGCCGGTGATCACGCATCCCTCCATCGACGTGAAGCTGTTGAACGGGCGGCGCTTCACCCGCCAATACCGCCGGGTGCTGGCACCGGTCTATCTGCCCGACGGCAAGCTGCTGGTGGTCAACTTTTCACAGGACATCAAAACCGGCTAAGTCGCTTTGCAGCATATGCTCCATCTCCAGCCGCGAGGCGCCGACGAACCATTCGGTGCTGCTGCGCACCTCCGGTTCCGGGGCCCGCCACTTTTGCGCCCTCGGGATGGCGCGGGTGAAGCCATAGACCAGATCCAGCCGGGCCTGCATGTGGCGGTCCGGGATGAAGGCATAAATCCAGTCCACATCCCATTTCTGAATCGCCAGGATATGCAGGATCCGAATGAAGGGCGCCAGCCGCTCCGCCCGGCGGCCGCGGTGGCCGGGCAGGAATGTCAGCTCGCCGACATAGGCCAGCCGCCCGCGGACCTCGCGGGCCAGCGGTGCGGCGACGCTTTCGACCCCGCCGCCGGCGCCGTTGGGAAACTGGTGGCGAGAGGTGCGCAGCAGGTAGTCCGCCAAGGTTTCCCGGCCCAGGTCCTGCAGCATCGAGGCCGCACCGCCGATGTAGGCATCGCCCTCCTTGAGGAACAGCCAGAAGGCGGAGTTTTCGGTGTGGTCCGCCCGCTCGATCGCGAATCCGGGCATCTGGAACAGGCGTCCGGTGGCGGCGGCGGTTTCGGGCACTTTCTCGAAATCGGTGAACATTTCGATCTGCAGCCCGGTCTCCGCAAGCGCACTTAAATACCCCGAAAGCGTTTTCCCCAAGTCCAATGAGTTCATTAAGGTCCCCCGTCACAAATTCTTCATTCCGGGATAGCCCGGATTGCCTGCTGACGCCGCCACAGAGTGCGGAATGACTAAAATCTTAACCACTTTTACGGTAAATTTTCTATTTCCCTCAGGCGGGTTTGTTCCGCTAAGTGCCGCAGCCCGGCGGCGGTATGGGTTGTTTTACAAAGAAAAAGCCCGGCAGCTGCGCTGCCGGGCTGAATCACGCCATGGTGTCTCAGGGTTGTATCAGCCGCGGCCGCGGTAGGGCGGCACGCCCTGGTCCGGGATCCAGACGCCTTCCGGCATCGGGCCGGTCTGCCAGAACACGTCGATCGGGATGCCGCCGCGCGGGTACCAGTAGCCGCCGATGCGCAGCCATTTGGGCTCCAGGAAATCCGCCAGGCGGCGGGCGATGGAGACGGTGCAGTCCTCGTGGAAGGCGCCGTGGTTGCGGAAGGAAGTGAGGAACAGCTTCAGCGATTTGCTCTCCACCAGCCATTCGCCCGGCACATAGTCGATCACCAGATGGGCAAAATCCGGCTGCCCGGTCATCGGGCAGAGCGAGGTGAACTCGGGCGCGGTGAAGCGCACGTTGTAGGCCACGTCGGCCTGCGGGTTCTGCACCCGCTCCAGTTCCGCCTGTTCCGGGCTTTGCGGCACGATGGTGTCGCCGCCCAGCTGTTTCAGGTTGCTGTAGATGCTGTCGGACATGTCAGGGTTCCTTGTTGTCAGACGCCGCGCTTGTTGCCCCAGACCAGCACATGCAGCTGGGGCAGGACGCGGGGGGTGAACCAGCCGTCGCCGGTCACTTTTTCGATGAGCCACAGCAGCCGGTCGGTGGCCTGCTGCAGGTCGACGGGCAGGTCGGGGTCGACCTCAGGGTTGCCGGGCTGCAGGTACAGCGGCAGCTCCGGGTGGCGTTCGGCAGCGGCCTTGGCCCAGGCGTAATCCTTGTCGTCGAAGATCACGATCTTCATCACCGCCTGGCCGCAGCCCTTGGCGGCTTCCAGGCATTGGTCAAAGGCCTTCCAGTCCACCGTCTCGCCGCTGGAGGGGGGCTTGGGGCTCAGCACCAGCGTGTCGAGATCCGCAAACCAGGGCTTGCTGACCGATCCCTGGGTCTCGCAGGCAAACCGGTAGCCCTCGGCCTTGCCGTAGGCAATCACCGGGGCGAAGTCCTGGATCGCCGGGTTGCCGCCGGAAATCGACACCGTCAGCGGCTTGCCGCCGGACAGGCGGCGGACCTCAGCCATGACCTCTTCGGGCGCCATCACCGCCCAGTCGTGGCGGTAGGCGCTGTCGACCGCATGCATGCTATCGCACCAGGAGCAGCGGTAATCGCAGCCGCCGGCGCGCACAAACACCGTGGGTTCCCCGATCAGGGCGCCTTCACCCTGGATCGTGGGGCCGAAGATTTCTGCAATGCGCAAGCTCATGGCCGGTATTCCGCCCAGGTTTTGGGCGTCTCCGAAACCTTCACGGCGGTGACTTCCGGCCAGCGCGCATGGCACCAGTCATAAAAATGCTTCGCCATGTTTTCCGCCGTCGAATGCCCCTCCAGCACATCGTTCAGATGCCGGTGGTCGAAGGTGCCGTCGATGTACTCCTTCAGCGGCTTCAGCTCGTGATAGTCGCGCACAAAGCCGTCCGCGTTCAGCTCTTTGGCTGCCAGCTCCACCACAACGATGTAGTTGTGCCCATGCATCCGGGCGCATTGGTGGTCGGATGGCAGATGGGTCAGCTGATGCGAGGCGGAGAAATGAAACTCCTTGGTGATCCGGAACATCAGGCGCCGTCCTTGCCTGCAATGGCGGCTTTCCAGAAGTCCGGGTCGGCATAGTCTGTCGGGTCTTCGACGCCTGCCAGATGGAAGGCCTCGCGCCGCTCCACGCAGGTGCCGCAGCGGCCGCAGTGCTTCTCGCCGCCCTTGTAGCAGGACCAGGTCTCGGCAAAGGGGGTGTTGTGCCTAGCACCCGCGGTGACGATGTCGCCCTTGGTGCGGTGCACAAACGGGGTGTAGAGCCGAACGTCCGCATAGCCGTCCAGCGCCGCCCGCTGCATCGCATCAAACGCCTCGGTGAAGGCCGGGCGGCAGTCCGGATAGATGAAATGGTCGCCGCCATGCACCGCCGTGGCCACGGCGTCGTCGCCGTTTGCAGCGGCAATGCCATAGGCGATGGTCAGCATGATGGCGTTCCGGTTCGGCACCACGGTGACCTTCATGGTCTCTTCCTCGTAGTGGCCGTCCGGCACGTCGATGTCATCGGTCAGGGCCGAGCCGGAAAGCGCGGCGCCGATACCCCTCATGTCGATGATGTCATGCGGCACGCCCAGCCGTTTGGCAGCGGCGGCGGCATAGTCGAGTTCCTTCTTGTGGCGCTGGCCGTAGTCGAAGGAGACAAGACGGGTCAGCTGATGCTCCTCAGCGACCATATGGGCAAGCGAAACGGAATCCAGCCCGCCCGAGCAGATAACGATAGTCTTCATGTTTGAACCCTTGTTTTGGTGACCGGGTAGGCTGCGACCGGTTCCGCGCGTTTAGCAGCAAGCGGCAAATGGCGCAAGCCGCGGGCGTATTGCGAACATTTGGCAGGACTTGCTGGGGAAATTTGAAAATGCCCTATGGGTCGGGCCAAAGGCCCGGCCCGCGCCTGACCTTCCCGTCCTGCCGAAGGCATGCTTCCAGCATGGCGAAGGCGCATTTGCGCACTCCCAAGGTCAGGCCCGGGCCTAATGCTTTGCGCTACACGGGCGGCAGCTCCCCCTCCAGCCACTCCAGAAATGCCCGCGATGCCGGGGTGCTGGCATGGCTTGGCGGCGGCATCAGGAAGTAGTTCTCCAATAGCTCCGCCGAGTGATCGCCGGCCCTGACCAGCTGGCCGCTTTGCAGCAGCCCGCCCGCCAGCGTGTCATGCGACATGGAGATCCCGGCGCCATTCACCGCCGCGGTCATGGCAATCACGTAAGTGGAGGCCAGGTTGATCTCGTGGTTGCGCTCAAACGGCAGCTCCTGCGACTTGAACCACGCCCCCCAAGAGCCTGTCACGCCGCCGCAATCCAGCAGGGTCGCGGTGCTGAAATCAAACTCGCCGCCCTGATAACCCGGCGCGCAGACCGGGTAGAACCGGTCCCGGGTCAGCCGGACCGCTGCCGCCGACATATCATTCGGGCGGCCAAAACGGATCTCGGTCCCGGCAGAGCTGGCATGGCGTTCCGGGTCCCAGATCGGTGTCACGATGTTCAGCACCAGCCAGGGGAATTTTTCATAGAGGCGCGGCAGGCGCGGCGACAGCCAGAAGACTGAGAACGCCATATTGCACTGCAGCACCAGATGCCGGCCCTGATCGCCGCCGGTAAAGGCCTGGGTGCCCGCGGCAATCAGGTCAAAGGCTTCGCGGACGATCGGCATGTAATTCGCCCCGGCCTCTGATAGCTCCAGCGCCCGGGTTTTGCGGATGAACAGCTCGCGGCCCAAAAAGTTCTCCAGGCTGCGCACATGCTGGCTGATTGCCGATTGGGTCAGGTTCAGCTCCGCGGCGGCGCGGGTGAACGAGAGGTGCCTGGCACTGGCCTCAAAGGCGCGCAGCCAGGTGAGCGGGGGCAGGGAGGAAGAGGGCGATCCGGGGGACGGCATGGATGTATCACCTATGCATTAGTACAATTAATGCATAGCGGCTGAATCAATCGTTTGTCAGCAGCGAATACGGCTGGCACCACTATGGCAACCGAATTTGGAGGCGTCACAATGAACAAGCAAACGGACCTGAGCCCGAACCTCACCCACTGGCAGGAGCGCGTCGATATGGCCGCCGCCTTCCGCTGGACCGAACGCCTGGACATGCATGAGGGCGTCGCCAACCACTTCAGCCTGGCGGTGAACGAGGATGGCAGCCAGTTCCTGATGAACCCCAACCAGGCGCATTTCCGGCGCATCAAGGCCTCCGATCTCCTGCTGCTGGATGCCAACGACCCCAAGACGATGGACCGCCCCGACGCGCCGGACCCGACTGCCTGGGGCCTGCACGGCTCCATCCACCGGCTGTGCCCGCACGCCCGCTGCGTGATGCATGTGCATTCGATCCACGCCACCGTGCTGGCCTGCCTCGCTGACAGCACCCTGCCGCCGATCGACCAGAACACCGCCACCTTCTACAACCGCTATGTGGTCGACGGCGATTTCGGCGGTCTGGCATTTGAGGACGAGGGCGCCCGCTGCGCGTCGATGCTGACTGATCCCAAGGTCAAGACCATGATCATGGGCAACCACGGGGTGCTGGTGATCGGCGACAGCGTCGCGGACACTTTCAACCGCCTCTACTATTTCGAGCGCGCCGCAGAGACCTATATCCGGGCGCTGCAAACCGGCCAGAAGCTGCGGGTGCTGAGCGACGAGATCGCCGAGAAGACCGCGCAGGAGCTGGAGGATTACCCGGATCAGGCCGAACGCCACCTGGCCGAGCTGAAAGCGATCCTCGACGACGAAGGCTCCAATTACGCCAGCTGAATAGGCTTTCAATCCAGGCAGTGACGCCACGGGCGGTTGATTCAGTTGCCCGGCGGCTTGCTGCATCCAATCGTAACATCCCTTCAGCCATCCAGAAGGTTCCAGATGCCTGATTACGTCCCCACCAATGCTGCGTCCTCGGGTGTGAAGCTCGACAAGAAGACGCTGAAATCCATCGCCGCCCGCAGCGACAGGCCCGGGCTGATCTACCTGGCGCAATGGCTGGCTTTCCTGACCGCCACCGGCACCCTGGTGTGGGCCGCGCTCGGCACCATCTGGATGTGGCCCGCCATGCTGCTGCACGGTATCTTCCTGACCGTTCCGGCCTATTCCTTCAGCCATGAGACCGCGCACGGCACCGCGTTCCGCACCCGCTGGCTGAACGAGACGGTGCTGTGGGTCACCTCGCTCCTCTACATGGAGGAACCGCTGCACCGCCGCTACACCCACACCAACCACCACACCCATACCTGGTGGGTCGGCAAGGACAGCCAGATGCCGTTCGACACGCCGATGGGCTTTGGCGGCTGGCTGGCCGAGATCACCGGCTTTGCGCTCTTGCGCTTCCACATGCAGGTCTTCGTGCATCTGGCGGCCGGCCACTACACCGACACCATGAAGATGGTCACGCCCGAGGGCGAGTTCGCCAGGATGACCCGCAACGCGCGCATCATGCTGATGATCTATGCGCTGATCGCCGCGGCGCCGTTCCTGGGCATCTGGTGGCCGGTCTGGCTGATCGCGGTCCCGCGGGTACTGGGCGCGCCTGTCATGCTGCTGTTCACCCTGATCCAGCATGTGGAGCTGCAGGAAAACTCGCCCTCGATCCTGGAAAGCACCCGCTCGTTCCGCAGCAATTGGCTGGCTGAGTTCCTCTATATGAAGATGAACAACCACGTCGAACACCATCTGTATCCGCAGGTGCCGTTCCACGCGCTGCCAAAACTGGCCGAGGCGGTGCAGGACCAGCTGCCGCAGCCCGATCCCGGTTTCTTCAGGACCAACCTTGAAGTGCTGTCCGTGGTGCTGCGCCGCTCCCTGGGCCGCCCGACCAAGGCCGCCACAATCCGGCAGGCGCCGCATATGATCACCGGCGGTGGTCCGGTGCAGCGCGTTGCGCAACGGACCATGTAATTCCCGCCCGATCCCAAGACCAGGAGCCGCAAGAATGAGCCAATGGATTGACGCCTGCGCCACCGATGACATCGACGAGGAAGACCTGATTGCCTGGGAGCATGACGGCAAGTCCTATGCGATCTACAACACAGCAAAGGGCTTCTTTGCCTCCGATCTCATGTGCACGCATGAGGAGCAGAGCCTGGAGGACGGTCTGGTGATCGACTGCGTCATCGAATGCCCGCTGCACGGCGGCCGCTTCGACATCTGCACCGGCAAGGCGCTGTCCGCCCCGGTGCATCAGGACCTCAAGACCTACCCGGTAAGGGCTGAGGGCGGAAGGGTTTTTGTGAATACCGGCTGACGCGTTCCTCCCCGGATAGCCAGCGGCTGGCCGCCCCTCGGGGCCGCTTTTATTGATCGGATTGCCATCTGATCCTGATCAAGGCAGCGATTGTCCGGTCTCCCTATGCATGAATCCAGAGAGACTCGGCAGCTATAGGAGAAAGCCCATGTTGCGCCTTGCATCCATCCTGTATTCGCTGATCGGCAGCAGCCTGGCAGGGGCCGGGGTGATTGCGGTGCTGGCGGCCGGGCTGGTCACCACACAAGCCATCATCGGTGCCGCTGCAGGGGGCGCGGTGCTGGCACTGCCGGTGGCCTGGATGGTGGCGAAACAGCTCTATGCCCGCGGCGCCTGACCCGGCTCAGGCGTTCAGGAACACCCGCGCGGCGGCCTCGAACTCCCGCGGCTTCTCCGCGTGCAGCCAATGGCCCGCGCCGGGCAGCTTGGCAAAGCGGGCATTGGGGAACCGCGCGCGGATCTCCTCGCGGTGCTCCGGCAGCACGTAATCCGACTCGGAGCCTGACAGGAACAGGGCAGGGCCGTCCCAGGCGGCGTCCGTCTGCGGGAAGGACATGATGTTCGGCATCTGATCCGCCAGCGTGTCCAGGTTCAGCTTCCAGCGCTTGTTCGGCAGGTCCAGCGACTGGGTGAAGAAGCTCTGCAGCGCAGGCTCCACCCCGGCCTCGGCCAGTTTTGCGGCGGCCTCGGGGCGGCGCTCGATGGTCTCCAGGTCCAGCGACTTCATCGCGTGGATATACTGGATCTGGGTATGGCCGTAGGCGACCGGCGCGATGTCGGCAACCACCAGCTTTCGCACTGCCTCGGGATGGTTCAGCGCCAGCATCATTGCCGCCTTGCCGCCCATCGAATGGCCGATCACATCCATCCGGCCGCCATGGGCGCCGATCACTTCCTCCAGGTCCCCGGCCAGCTCCGGATAGGTATGGCTGTTCTCGCGCGGGCTGTCGCCGTGGTTGCGCATGTCCACCGCAACCACCTGCCGCTCATCCGACAGGCGCTTGGCGATGACGCCCCAGTTGCGGGCCGAGCCATAAAGCCCATGGGCAATCAGAAGCGGGGTTTTTCCGGTGGCAGTGCCATGAGTGATCGTGTTCAGCATGCCGCCTTGATAGCCGCGCAGGCGGAGGCTTGCCACCCCCATTGAGGCAGCCGCAGGGGCAGGCTAGGGTGGCCTCGCAGCGCAGCATGGGGAGAGTGCCGCAATGGCCGCCAGCCTGGACCAGGATATCGAAGACATCCGCACCCTCCTGAAGGAGCGCGAGCACGCATCCGGCGATCTTGCCGCCGCGCTGAAACGGGTCCGCCGCCGCATCCCCCGCCGGATCTACAAGCAGGGCATGAAACTGGCCGCCGCGCTGCCGCTGCTGGAGCACCCCAGGCTGCGGATGACGGTGGACGAAAAACCGCTGCAGGGCGCCGCCCGCGAGGTGAAGGCGCATCTGCAGAAAATCGATCTTGCCGACCGCCGCAAAGGCTTCTGGCTGGGCGTGCTGGGCAGCATGGCGTTTTCCATCCTTTGCGTGCTGATCCTCTTGGTGGTGGTGCTGCGCTGGCGCGGCCTGATCTGATTTCCCGCTTTACGCCGCCGCCGCTATCCGCGTTCAGATGGCTCCGGTCCAGCAGCCGGCCGCTCCCGCCCTTTTGTGGCCTGGCTGCGGCAGGCCCTGTAGCGTCGGGCAGGGCGCCGGGCCGGGATTGTTAATGCTGCGAACGCCCTCGTAATACACTGTTAATAAATAAGGTTTCGCAGCGAAACCCCTTTTCTGT
>NZ_JBFCVS010000037.1:0-20860 GCF_040704725.1 Leisingera sp. JC11 | reverse complement strand
AGGTCGGCGCCATGTTCCGGCCGGTGCTGGAGCTGTACCGGGGCGGCAGCAAGGAGCAGATCAAGGCGGTGCAGATGATGGACGGGGAGGTCAACGCCTGCCTCTCCGGCATCCGCCGCTATGTGGCGGCGATCCCGGAGGACGCGTTCAGCAAGGAGGAGCTGAAGACCGCCCGCGGGCTGATGGAATACGCGATCCGGCTGGAGACCGCGGGCGATGTGGTGGCCCGCCGCCTGACGGTGCTGGCGGGCGAGCTGAACAAGAAAGGCTTCAGCTTCTCCCGCGACGGCTGGCTGGAGATCACCCGCATGCATGAGGCGATCCTGGCCAATATGCAGCTGGCCTCCAATGTGCTGATCTCGGATGACCTGGAGAGCGCGCGGCTGCTGAGCCTGGAGAAGACCGAGCTGAAGCGGATGGAGCGCGACAGCCGCAAGCGGCATCTGCGGCGGCTGCAGAACGGCGCCCGCGACAGTTTCGACACCTCCGACATCCACCTGGAGACGCTGCGCGCCCTGCGCGAGTTCAACAGCCACATCGCCGCCGTCGCCTATCCCGTCCTCTACCAGAACGGCCAGCTGCTGGAGACCCGCCTGATCGAGGAAATGCCCGGCCGGGATGACGGCGGCCGCTAGCCAAAAGACCTGACCCGTGAAATGACACTTCCTGTAATTGCGATCATCCTGACGGCAGCCCTGCTGCACGCGCTGTGGAACGCCATTGTGAAAACGGCTGCCGACCGTACCACGACGCTGGGGCTGGTGGCCTTCGGCCAGGTTATTCCCGGTGCCGTGATGATCGCGGTGCTGCCGCTGCCGTCGGCGGAAAGCTTTCCCTATATCCTGATCTCCACGGTCGTGCATTTCGGTTATTACTTCATGCTGGGCCGCGCCTATCAGCATGGTGATCTGAGCGTGGTGTATCCGATTGCCCGCGGCATTGTGCCGGCGTTGGTTGCCCTGTGGGCAATGGCCTTTGCCGGAGAGGTGCTGCCGCTGCAGGCCTGGGCCGGCATTGCCGTGATCGCCTGCGGCATCCAGCTCAGCAGCTGGAAAGCCTTGCGGTCAGGTGTGGGGCGTGCGGCACTTGGTTTCGCGGCAGGCACCGGATTTTGCATTTCGATCTATTCCGTGGTCGACGGTTTGGGCGTGCGCCTGTCCGGCAATACGCTCAGCTACTGGGCCTGGGGAGCTTTCCTTCATATTTTCATTGCCGGGTTTGTTGCCGTCCGCAAGCGCCGGGCACTGGCGGCCCTGCCCGGAAAAACCTGGGTTCTGGGCATTGCCGGCGGGCTGGTGTCGATGATCGCCTACGGGCTGGTTCTTTATGCCAAGAACTTTGCCCCGCTGGGGGCGGTTTCAGCCCTGCGGGAAACCTCGGTGATCTTTGCGGCCCTGATCGGTTTTGTCTTCCTCAAGGAAGGCTACTGGATGCGGCGGCTGGGCTCGGCGGTGCTGATGGCGGCCGGTGTGGGCCTGATCGGGACAGCTGTTTAAAGCTGCGGCCACGGGGCAGGCGGGTGCTGTTGTCAGGCACTGGCCCGGTTTTTCTGCGGGACGGATGTCTCTGCCAGCAGCGCCGCGAGGGTGTGCAGGAGCAGAGCCTTCTTCACGGGTTTGGCCAGGAAATGGTCCATTCCCGCATCCAGGCAGGCTTGCTGATCGCTTGCAAACGCGTTGGCCGTCAGGGCCACGATGACGGGCTGCCGGATGGCCAGGCTGCGGATTTCCCGGGTGGCGCCGATGCCATCGAGAACCGGCATCGACATATCCATCAGAATGATATCCGGCTGCAGCTCCTTGCACATGTCCACCGCGGCGCGGCCGTTTGCGGCTTCGGCCAGCTCCACCGGCTGGCCGCGCAGGTACTTGCGGATCAGCAGCCGGTTGGTCTGATTGTCCTCGGCCAAGAGCACCCGGCAAGGCGCAAGTTGCGGGGGGCTCGCCAGGGCGAGGGGAGCAGGTCCGTTCGTTGCTTCGCCGGCCGGTGCCAGCTGCAGCTCGAGGCGGAAACAGGATCCCTGGCCAAGTTCCGAGAGCACCGATATGCCGCCGCCCATCCGCTTCGCCAGCATGCTGGAGATTGTGAGGCCCAGCCCGGTGCCGCCGAATGCCTTGGTGGTGGCGGCATCAGCCTGGGTGAAGCGGTCAAAGATGTGGCGGGCCTGGTTTTCGGAGATCCCGATGCCGCTGTCCTCGACTTCAACAACCAGGCGGTAGGGATCGCCGGGCGCATGCGAGACCCGGACGGAAATTCTGCCTTCCGTTGTGAATTTCACCGCGTTGCCGATCAGATTGACCAGGATCTGGCGCAAGCGCCCGTCGTCCCCGTGCATCCGTTTCGGCAACCCGTCCATGTAGCTGATGTCCAGAGGCAGGCCTTTTTCCTGGGCTTTCGGGCGGAACAGATTTGCGGCGCTGCTGACGCAATCGCGCAGATTGAAGTCCTCTGCGGAAATGGAGAATTTCCCGGCTTCCAGCCGTGACAGGTCGAGAATGTCGTTGATGATCTTCAGCAGCGCTTGGGCGGAGCTGCGGATGGTCTCCACGTTCTGCCGCTCATCCGGCGGCAATTCTGCTTCCGCCAGGAGATCTGCCATCCCGATGATGCCATTCATCGGGGTGCGGATCTCATGGCTCATGTTGGCCAGGAACTCAGACTTGGCGCGGTCGGCCTGTTCCGCAGCCAGTTTGGCCTCGGCCAGCTCGCGTTCACGCTGCTTGCTGTGGGTGATGTCGCGCTCGATGCCGATGATCAGGTCCACGTTTCCATCCGCACTCGTCACCGGTACGATGTTGGTGTCAAACCAGACCTCGCCGCCCGATTTGGTGTAGTTGAGGACCTCGTTGTGGTACCGGATGCCAAGGTCCTTGTGCCGGTTCATTTCCTGGATCACGCTGGCATCGGTTTTTGGCCCGTCCAGCAGCTCCGACGGGGTCCGGCCGATGGCATCGGAGGCCAGGTAGCCGGTGGCCCGCGTGAAAGCTTCGTTGACCCAGAGGATCCGCCGGTCTGCGTCTGTCAGGATGATGCTGTCGGAGGCGTGTTTGGCCACCAGCGACAGGCGGTGCAGCTCCGCCTGCTGCTTTTGAAGTTCGGCATGTGCCTGTTCCAGGGCCTGCTTGCCCTGTTTCAGCTCGCTGTTGCGTTCGGACAGGGTCTGGTTGGCGCGGATCAGTTCCTCGCGCAGGCGGACATCTTCGGACACGTTCCAGTTGACGCCGATCATCCAGTGCCGGCCCTGCGCATCGGTGAACGGGCTGGCCAGCGCCCGGATGTGCTTGACCGTGCCATCGTCCAGCACGATCCGGAAGTCAGAGGCGAAATGCGCTTTGCTCTGTTCTGCCGCTTGCAGCGCCTCAGCAACCCGGCCGCGGTCTTCCGGGTGCAGCCTTTCGTCCCAGGCTGCCCCGGCCAGCGGGGTCTGATCCTCGGGGATGCCGTACAATTCATACATGCGGCTGTCCCAGCTGACCCGCTGGTTTTCCGCATCGCATTCCCAGATCCCGACCTTGGAGGTTTTGACCGCAATCTCCAGCCGCCGCGAGACGGCCTCAAGTTCGGCCTCCCGGTTGCGCAGCTTGCCGATGACCGTCTGCCGTGCTGCGGACAGCCGCCCGGCGAGGAAAGTGGGAAACACAATCAGAGTGCCGGCCGCCAGCAGGGCAAGCCGCAGCTGCCACAGGTTGGCAGGGTTTTCCTGCCAGCCGCCGTGCGGACGGGCCGCCAGCTGCCAGGTGCCGGCGGGCAGACTGATGTCCAGGACCACCGGGTGGTCGGAAAGAATGCCGGTGGAACCGAAAAACTGGCGGCCCGCCGCGCCGGTGCCGTCCCGCCCGGTCAACGCGATGTCCGGCCCGCTGCCGCCGTTTAATCCGGTTGCCGCGTATAGGGTCTCGGTTTCAACAACCGCCGACAGAATGCCCCAGAACTGCCGGTCTTCCCCGCTGCCGGTAAAAATCGGAAGGCGGTAAATGAAGCCGGAGCCGCCTTGGACAAGGTCAACCGGGCCGGCCAGGACCATCTCGCCGCTGTCGCGCACCCGGTGCGCGGCAGCGCGTTGAGCGTCGTTCTTGTTGTAGTCCAGACCGACGACGGCCTCGTTGCCTTTCATCGGGTGAATCAAAGACACCACAAGACCGGGTGCTGCCGCGATATGACGGATGGCGGTCTTTCCCTCCAGCACCTGTGCGGCAATCCGGCTGAAGCGTTCCTGGCCCATGCCCGGTTCCGTCGCCAGCATGGCCGCCAGGCCGCGCAGGCGCTGGTAGTCGCCGTTCAGCTGACCTTCTAGGCGGGACTTGATCATCCCCGCCGCCTGCTGGGTATCGGCGCGCTGGGACTGGTAGTGGATCGTGGCGTTTTGCCTTTCGGCATACAGCCCCGCAGCGCAGACCACTGCCAAGGCAAGCAGGGCAGGCAGGTAGGTCCTGTTGCTGAGTGCGCGCAGCCAGCTTGCGGGGAGTTTAGACACGGCCATCCAGCCACCTTTGCTATTTCAGAAACACTGTTGGCAACTGCGGCCTTAAACTGCGCCAAGTGTTCGGTTCTGGTCCATTTTCCTTATAAAGTCTGAATATCCGGTTTTCACAATATGATTGCTGCTGGCGGCTGCCCAAGTGTGGCACAAGCGGCAGCCGCCGTAGGTCATTTGCTGACGGGTCAGAAGTCCTGCCATTTTGCCAAGGCAGCCGATCCGTCCGAAACAGGCACAGCGGCTGGCGCCTCCGGCATCTCATCCCAGCCGGTTCCATGGGCGGAGGGAAGGCCCGGCTGCGGATTCCGGCGCGGTGCGGGCATTTCCAGGCCGACGTTGAATTGCGCCACCAGCCCCGCCAGATTGGAGGCATCGCCGTTCAGAAGCTGGCCCGCCGCGGTCATCTGCTCGACCATTGCGGCATTCTGCTGGGTGACCTGGTCAAGCTGCATAACACCGGTATTGATCTCGCCGATGCCTGTCGACTGCTCTGCCGCGCCTTCGGCAATGGCCGAGACCAGGCCGGAAATATGCGACACCTGCGAGACGATGCTGTGAAGCGCCTCGCCAGCCTTGCCGACCAGGTCAACGCCCTTTTCAACCTGTTCGCCGGAATTGGAAATCAGCGTCTTGATCTCCATGGCCGCATCCGAGGAGCGCTGTGCCAGCGCCCGCACTTCGGAGGCGACGACGGCAAAGCCGCGTCCTGCCTCGCCGGCTCGGGCGGCTTCGACCCCCGCATTCAGGGCCAGCAGGTTGGTCTGGAAGGCAATGTCGTCGATCACGCCGATGATCTGGGAAATGTGGCGGGAGGATTCCTCGATTCCATTCATTGCGGTGACCGCGTTCTGCACAACCTCGCCGCTGGCCGTTGCCTCGTCCCGGGCTTCGTTCATGGCGGTTTCCACCTTGCGCGCGCCATCCGCGGCGGCCTTGACGCTGGCGGTCATCTGATCCAGCGCCGCCGCGGTCTGTTCCAGCGTTGCGGCCTGGCTTTCGGTGCGCTGCGACAGGTCGTCGGAGGCCTGGCTGATCTCCGAGGTGCCGTTGCGGATGCTGGTGGTGGCCTCCACCACTTCGCGCACGGTTGCGTTCAGCGTGTCGACTGTCTGGTTGAAGTCCTGCCGCAGGCCTTTGTAGGCCTCGGGGAAGGGCGCATCGATCGTGGTTGAGAAGTCGCCCTGGGCCAAATGTGTCAGCCCGGTGCGCAATTCATTCACCACATGATCCTGCTCGCGCTGTGCTTCTGCCCGTTCCTGTTCGGCAAGCTGGGCGTTTTGCAGATCGGTTTTAAAGCCTTCCAGGATGCCCGCGATATTGCCGAATTCATCGCCGGTACCCAGACCGGCAACCGGGTGATCATAGTCCTTGGCGGCAATATGTTCGACGCTGTCCGACAGGCGGGACACCTTGCGCGCAATGCCGCGGGCAGCAATCCACGAGAGCAGGGCAACCGCGAGGGCAACGCCAACGGCCTGCAGCATGGAGGCATTGACCAGGCTTTTCTCGGCCGCCAGGGCCTCGGCGCTGTCGACCTCCAGCACAATTCCCCAGGTGCGGTCGTCCAGGCCGACGCTTGCAGCCATCGCCTCAACCGGCTGGCCCGCGAGACCGGGGGTGCCGGAGAAGCTGCTTTCCCCGCCGCTGAGCGCCGCGGTGATCTGCTGCAGTTCAGGCAGTTTTGTCAGGACCTGATGGCCGCCGTCGCGATCCGATGCGGTCAGGGCGATGCCATCGCCGCGCACCAGATAAGCCTGCCCGGTTTCGCCGAGCAGCGCTGAATGGGACAGAATGCCGGCAATGCCGTGGACTGGCACGCGCAGAACCAGCGCCCCCATGATCGCGCCTTTCTTGAAGACGGGCGAGGAGATGAACATGGCAGCTGCACCGCCATCGGCCTCATATGCAGCCATTTCCGACAGGTGCACGTTGCCCTGCTCCATCTCCAGGGCGGCGCGGAAGGCCTGGCCCAGCCCGCTGTCCTTGTACGGCCCGTCCAGATAGTTCAGGGCGAAGTCTTCGTTCTTGTGGACCGAGTAGACCATGTTGCCCTGCACATCCAAAAGATAGGCGTCCAGGAACCCCTGTTCCTCGAGGAAGGTGACAAAGCCGGTATGGTTCATCTTGTGGCGGATCGACCACGCAGATTTGTCCTTGGCGTCCAGCAGCTTGTAGCGCTCGCCCGCCGGGTTCGGGTTGCCATCGGCATACGTGGCGCGCAGATAGCTGCTGGGATCGTCGCCAAGCGAGTAGAACCCGTTGGAGAAGTCGCGCAGCGCTGTTTCAACCGCTTTGCTGGCAACCAGCGTCCGGGTCTGGGACCGCAGCCCCGCAACCCAGTTCTCCAGCGCCTCCTTGCGCTCTTCCAGCAGTGTGGCATAGGCCGCCTCGCGGTTGGTTTTCAGCGCCTGCCCGGCCTCCCAGGCAAAGAAGAAGCCCGAGGCGAGCGTCAGAAAGATTGTCGGCGCGGCAATGGCGAGCGGCAGCTTGCGGCCCAGCCGCATGTTGTTCCAGAATTTAAACAGTCGAGTCATAACGGCGAAGTTCCCATCAACATTTCAGTCTGCCGGACTGCCTGAAAGCGGCCTTTGGCGGTGCCAGCCAGGAGGTGCTGGACGTCAAAACACTCAGAGGGATTCATTTCCGGGCCGTTAAAATGCATGATGCGGCCTGTTTTTTGGGCGAATTGGCGGCCTAGGGCGGCAAAAATAAAGTTCCAATTCTATCGGAACGCCTCCAAGGCAGCGCGAATCATGTGCAAGCCTGCAGGGGGGGGGGGCGATGCCCATGCCCATGACCTTACCCGGTTGAGCACCGCCACAGGGCACTCCGGCCTTAAAGCGAAGGCCCGAAGCGAAATGTCACCGCTTCTGGCGGATTTACCTTTCCTTACCGGAGGAACGTGTATCGAGGACCGCAGCAATGGCGCCTTTGCCGAAACACTATGGCCGTTTTGACCGCGCGCCCGGGACAAGCCAAGACACGAGAACAATATATGGCTACATCTGACTGGCTTGCCGGCATTCTTGCGACCCTGAAAGGCACAGTGGGCAAAGATAAAATTGCGGGAACAACCGGCGATGACATTATCGAAGCAGGTAGTGGCGCTGACACCGTCGCCGGTGAAGAAGGCAGCGATCTCATTGATGCCGGCGAAGGTGATGACGTTGTCTATGGCGACATGGGCGACGGATTCAATCAGGGCACGGACGCCAGCCCGCTTGAGCTGGATATCAGCAACATCCAGAGCATCTCGCATGACGGCTGGACGGGGTCCGCGGGAAATTACGCTGTCTTCAGCGATGTTGCGACACTGGAGGATGGCACCAAGGTCTGGGGCAAGCTGGTCCTGGTGGAGAAATCCAATTCGAACATGTCGGTACAGTTCGGGTATACCGAAGGTGCGGAAATCCTGCTGCGAGGGGATCAGGCCGGAGATCAGGCGACATTCCGGCTGGAATTCTTTGACCCGGCAACGGGTGAACCGGTCTATCTGAATTCCACCGCCACTTTCAACGATATCGACGACAACAGCGGTTACGGCGATGCTGAAGCGGTTATCATCGACGGCAGCAGCTTCACCTCCTTCGGTGTTTCGTCGGACACCTCTCTCAATACCTCAACCGACGGCAATATGGTCACGGCCGCTGGGACGCAGTTCAACGCGTACACTGATCAGAGCGCCTGGTTCTCTGCTGGTTTCGAGGACCAGTCGTCAATTGAGTTCACCCTTCAAACCCGCGACGGGCTGGCGGGGTTCACCCTGTCCGGCGACGTCATCGACGATCCGGTTGTCACCCCCATCGAGCAAGGCGCCGACACCGTGCTGGGCGGTGACGGCAATGACATCGTATACGGCCAGGGCGGCAATGACTCTCTGTTGGGAGAGGAGGGCGATGACAGTCTGGATGGCGGTGACGGCGACGACATTCTGGAAGGCGGGACTGGCGCCGATACGCTGATAGGCGGGGCAGGCGGCGATACCCTCTCCGGCGGCGACGGCAATGACTACATCGAAGGCGGCGCAGGCAATGACAGCCTGACCACCGGACTGGGCAACGACACGCTGATCGGCGGTGCAGGCAACGACACCCTCAGAAACTCGGCCGGGGACGACAGTCTTGTCGGCGGCACCGGCGATGACAGCATTGTTGCAACCGACGGCAACGACACCCTGGAAGGCGGCGACGGTGCCGACACTATGTACGGCGGCAATGACGACGACCTGCTGGTTGGCGGCAGCGGTGCCGACGAGATGCACGGCGAGGCCGATGCCGATACTTTCGAGATGTCCGATGGGTTCGGCAATGACACCCTGACCGGCGGCGAGGCCGGCAATGACTATGACACCGTTGACGTCTCGGGTGTCACCACCGGCGTCACCGTCACCTATACCGGTGACGAGGCGGGCGCCATCACCGACGGCACCGGCACGATCGCCTTCTCCGAGATTGAGGCAATGAACCTCACGGATCAGGACGACGTGGTCGATGCAACGGCTGACAGTGCCGGCGCTGCAATTGATGCGGGCGCGGGTGACGACACAGTCGCCTTTGGGGCCGGTAATGATTCCATCACCAGCGGTTCCGGCTATGACGAACTGATCCTGAGCGGCGGTGGCGGCACCGATACCATCAGCGATTTCAGCATCGCCGATGACGACAGCGACGGCTTTTACAATGACCAGCTGGACATCTCCGACCTGACCGGCGGCACCGGGCCGGCCGGTGCCGTCCGCGCCTGGGACATCTCAGTCGGCGATGATGGTTTTGGCAATGCTCTGCTCACCTTCCCGAGCGGTGAAAAGCTTGTCCTGCAGGGGGTGGCCCCGGCCCAGATGTCAACCGCGCCGCAGATGCACGCTGCCGGCATTCCCTGCTTCACACCGGATGTCCTGCTGGCCACCCAGCGCGGAGCAGTGCCGGCCGGGCAGATTCGTGTGGGCGACCTGTTGCAAACTGCCGACAATGGCTATCAGCCGGTGATCTGGACCGGCAGCCGCACCCTGAGCCCGGCAGAGCTGGCGCGGCGCCCGCATCTGAAGCCCTACAGCGTTCGCCCCGGCGGCTTGCTGGCCCCGGAGCGGCCGATGCTGCTGTCCCCGCAGCACCGCCTGCTGGCCGGCCGCAAGACCTTTGGCAGGGACCGGCCAATTGAAGAAAGCTTCCTGTCTGCCAAGCTGCTGGCGGAAATCGATCCGAATTGCACGCAGCTGATCCGTGCAACCGGCCCTGTCACCTATGTGCATCTCATGACTGAGCAGCACGAGGTGGTTTTTGCCGAAGGCATCGCAACGGAAACCTTCTGGCCCGGTCCGGAGGCGGTTCGCGGCTTGTCCGCTGACGGCAGACGGGAACTGTTCGACCTGTTCCCCGAATTGGCTGCCGCACTTTGCCTGTCCGGTGAACCCGGCAGGGCACAGGTGCGCGCGGCCTACGGCGGGCTTGCCCGCTACGCCATCAAACGGCGTGATCTGCGGCAGCTTGCAATGGTCTGAGCAATCTCGGCCGGCACGCTGGCCGTGCCGGGCGGCGAGGTCCAGCACATCCGGCTTGGCAACGCCGAAGCCTGGTTCCGCTCTTTCACCCGCTAAGCGCGCCGTGAGTCATTGTTCAGCGTGCGCCCAAGCGGCTGCAATACACGTCTGGGTATTGCAGTCCGGCGGATTTGATTGGATATGTTGCGGGTCATTTGAATTGGATTTTCGGAATAAGGCCCGGCATCCCCAGCAGGGGGAGTGGTTGCATTCGATTGTTTGCCGGGCAGGCGCTGCACGCGCCGGATATTCTGATCCGCAGTAATTGTGCCGTTTCAGACAAAATTTTTGGAGTTGTTCGTTGGATCATTCAGTCGGCCCTTCCACCTTTTCACACCTGTCTGCCGAACTGGCCAAGGATAAGCTGCGCAGCCTGGAAATGGCGGTGCAGCGGGCGCATGAAGGCCTTAACCGCTGGCAGTCAGAGAGCTTTGAACAGCTGAGCAGCGTGCCGCTGTCGGGGGCGGAAATCACCCTGCTGCTGCTGATCGGAGATGGCGGCCGGCCCATATCGATCAAGGAAATGGCCCGGCTCACCAATCGCGTGGATATTCCCAACATCCAGTACTCCCTGCGCAAACTGGCGTCCGCCGGGCTGACCTGCAAGCAGGGGGCCGGCCGCTCCGGGGTGTCCTACAGCCTGACGGAAGAGGGAGACCGGGTTGCCGCTGAAATGCAATCCGTGAGGGACGGCCTGCTGCTGCAGGCGCTTGCGGACCGGCCGGAGATGGCGGAGCAGCTGGATAGCGCCCTGGCGGTTTTGGAGGAATTGACCGGGTTTTACGGATCCGGGGGGCGTCCTGCAGGCGCTGACAGCCAGGGCTGAGCCGGCAACTGTTCCATTGTACAGACCGGCGGCAGCGGCTTAAGGTTCCGTCATGATCGAACTCAAGGACCTTATGCTGCTGACAGCGCTGGCGCGGCACAAGCATTTCGCCAAGGCAGCTGCTGATTGCGGCATGTCACAGCCGGCCTTTTCCATGCGGATCCGCAATCTGGAAGAGCGGCTGGGCCTGTCCATTGTGCGCCGGGCCAACCGTTTCCAGGGGCTGACGGAGGAAGGCATGATGATCGTGCGCCGGGCACGCTCGATCCTCGATGATGCCAAGGCGCTGGAACAGGAGATCGCCGCAACCCGCGGTGAGGTGAGCGGCACACTGGTGCTGGGGGTGGTGCCGACCGCCACCGCCTGGGCCGCACAGCTGGTGGACCAGGTGCATCAGGCCTATCCGCGGATTCTGGCGCAGGTGGAGGTCACCACCTCGCTGGCTATCCAGCAGCGGCTGTATGATGGTACAATCGATGCCGGAATTACCTATGCCGACGGCATGGGCCGCGAACTGGTGACAGTGCAGCAGCTGTATGAGGAAAGCTATGTGCTTCTGGCGCCGGAAGACATGGTGGCGGGCCGCGGTGATGCGATCAGCTGGGCGGAAGCGGCTGAACTGCCGCTGAGCCTTTTGGACCAGCAGATGCAGAACCGGCGGATCCTGGACCGGATCTTTGCCGACCTGGGGCTGAGGCCGGAGATCGTTTCCGAGTCCAACGGCTTCATGGCGTCGATGGTGCTGGCGCGGGAAGGCTCGGCGGCAACCATCCTGCCGCGGGCGCTGATGCAGGCGCTGGGCGATTTGGGCGGCACCCGGGTTCTGGCGCTGGTGGAGCCCGAGCAGGCGCGGCCGATCTGCATTGCGACTCTGGACCGGACACCGGAACTCACAACTGTGCGCGCTTTGAAAGAGGTAGTTGCGACGTTTGTAGACGATAGGATGCCGCAAATGGCGTCATAAATTTTTCTGATCGTGCAATCCAATTTCCAGATTTGACGATATTCATTCTTGATGGCATTGGCTGAATGAAAGACGTGCTGACTGGAGGATCCCATGGCACCATTGGATGATAGCAAGGGCGTATGGAAGTCCGGCAAAGGCAAGGGCCGCAAGACGCCCAAAGGCCGCCAGGTCGACGACATTGCGCTGAGCGAGGTTCAGGAACTGCTGGGGGACCGCCCGCGCAACCGTGACCTCTTGATTGAGTTCCTGCACCTGATTCAGGACAAATACGGCTGCCTCAGCGCCGCGCATATCCGGGCGCTGGCCGAGGAGATGCGGACAGGTCAGGCAGAGATCTACGAGGTTGCGACCTTCTACGCCCATTTCGATGTGGTGAAGGAAGGCGAGACCCCGCCGCCGGCGCTGACCATCCGGGTCTGCGATTCGCTGTCCTGCGAACTGGCAGGCGCCCAGCAGCTGCAGAAGGCGCTGGAAGATGGCTTGGACGCAAGCCAGGTCCGCGTACTGCGCGCGCCCTGCATGGGCCGCTGCGACACGGCGCCGGTGCTGGAGATCGGCCACAACCACATCGACCACGCCACCGTCGAGAAGGTGGAAGCGGCGATTGCAGCGGACGACACTCACGCGCACGTTCCGGAGTATGAAACCTTCGCTGCTTATGAGGCGGAAGGCGGCTATGCCACGCTGAAAGACCTGCGTGCCAATGGCGACTGGGAAGCGGTTCAGGCGAAAGTCAAGGAAGCCGGCCTGCGTGGCCTGGGCGGCGCTGGCTTCCCGTCCGGCACCAAATGGGGCTTTGTCCGCGCCAATGAAGGGCCGCGCTATCTGGCCGTGAACGGCGACGAAGGCGAGCCGGGCACCTTCAAGGACCGTTACTACCTGGAGCGCACCCCGCACGTCTTCCTGGAAGGCATGCTGATCGCGTCCTGGGCGGTTGAGGCCGAGAAAGCCTTTATCTACATGCGCGACGAATATCCGGCGGTGCTGGAGATCCTGCGCCGTGAGATCAAGGCGCTGGAAGACGCCGGCATCGTCGAGGAAGGCTACATCGATCTGCGCCGCGGGGCAGGGGCCTATATCTGCGGTGAAGAAAGCGCGATGATCGAGTCGATCGAAGGCAAGCGCGGCGAGCCGCGCCACCGTCCGCCGTTTGTGGCGCAGGTGGGTGTCTTCGGGCGTCCGACCCTGGTCCACAACGTCGAGACCCTGTACTGGGTCTGCAAGATCAACCGCGAAGGCCCGGAATGCCTGAACTCGGTTGAGAAGAACGGCCGCAAGGGCCTGCGCAGCTACTCGGTCTCGGGTCGCGTGAAGAACCCGGGCGTGCACCTGCTGCCCGCCGGCTCCACCATCACCGACATCATCGAGGCCTGCGGCGGCATGCTGGATGGCCACGCGTTCAAGGCTTACCAGCCAGGCGGGCCGTCCTCCGGTCTGCTGCCTGCGTCGATGAATGACATTCCGCTCGACTTCGACACGCTGCAGCCGCATGGCACCTTCATCGGCTCCGCTGCCGTGGTGGTGCTGTCCGATCAGGACTCGGCCCGCGATGCGGCGCTGAACATGCTGCGCTTCTTCGAGGATGAAAGCTGCGGCCAGTGCACCCCGTGCCGGGTGGGCTGCGAAAAAGCCGTCAAGCTGATGAGCGAGAAGAAGTGGGATCAGGGCCTGCTGGAAGAGCTGAGCACCGCGATGGTCGACGCCTCGATCTGCGGCCTGGGCCAGGCCGCGCCGAACCCGATCCGCCTGACCATGAAACACTTCCCCGAGGAGGTCTGAGCCATGAGCGATAAAGTCACATTCACACTCGATGGCGAACAGGTCACGGCGGACAAAGGCCTGACCATCTGGGAAGTCGCCAACGGCCGCGGGCTGAAGATCCCGCACCTGTGCCACAAGCCGCAGCCGGGCTACCGCCCGGACGGCAACTGCCGCGCCTGCATGGTGGAGATCGAGGGCGAGCGCACGCTGGCGGCCTCCTGCATCCGCGAACCTGCCGAGGGCATGGTGGTCACCACCAACAACGCGCGTGCCGAAAACGCCCGCAAGATGGTGATGGAACTGCTGGTGGCCGACCAGCCCAAGCGGGAAGAGGCGCACGACAAATCCTCCCACATGTGGGACATGGCAGAGCTGAATGGCGTCACCGAGAGCCGTTTCCCCAAGCTGGAAGAAGGCCGCATTCCGCTGCTGGACGACAGCCACGTCGCCATGAAGGTGAACCTGGACGCCTGTATCTCCTGCGGCCTGTGCGTGCGCGCCTGCCGCGAAGTGCAGGTCAACGACGTGATCGGCATGGCCGGCCGCGGCCATGATGCCTATCCGACCTTCGACATTGCCGACCCGATGGGCCAGTCCACCTGTGTGGCCTGCGGTGAATGTGTGCAGGCCTGCCCGACCGGCGCGCTGATGCCCGCCACCGTGCTGGACGAAAACCAGGTCGGCGACAGCAAGGACTATGACTCCGAGACCGAAAGCGTCTGCCCGTTCTGCGGCGTCGGCTGCAAGGTCTCGCTGAAGGTCAAGGATGGCAAGGTCAAGTACGTCGAGGGCATCAACGGCCCGGCAAACGAAGGCCGCCTGTGCGTCAAGGGCCGCTTCGGCTTTGACTACATCCACCACCCGCACCGCCTGACCAAGCCGCTGATCCGCCGCGACGACGCGCCGGCCAAGGGGCTGAATGTCGATCCGGGCAACCTGTCGACCCATTTCCGCGAAGCGACCTGGGAAGAGGCGATGGACCTGGCGGCCAAGGGCCTGATGAAGCTGCGCGATGAAAATCCGAAGTCGGTTGCGGGCTTCGGTTCGGCGAAATGCACCAACGAAGAGGCCTATCTCTTCCAGAAGTTCATCCGCCAGGGCTTCAAGCACAACAACGTGGACCACTGCACCCGTCTGTGCCACGCGTCCTCCGTTGCGGCGCTGATCGAAAACGTCGGCTCCGGTGCTGTGACCGCGACCTTCAACGAGATCGAAAACGCGGATGTGGCGATTGTCATCGGCTCCAACCCGATCGAGAACCACCCGGTGGCTGCGACCTACTTCAAGCAGTTCACCAAGCGCGGCGGCAAGCTGATCGTGATGGATCCGCGCGGCGTCGGCCTGCGCCGGTTTGCAACCGAAATGGTGCAGTTCCGCCCGGGCGCGGACGTGTCGATGCTGAACGCGATCATGAGCGTGATCGTTGAGGAAGAGCTCTACGATCAGGAGTACATCGACAAGTACACCGAGAACTGGGAAGCGGAAAAACAGCATCTGGCGCAGTTCACGCCTGAAAAGATGTCGGAAATCTGCGGCGTCTCGCCTGAGCAGTTGCGCAGCGTTGCGCGCACCTTTGCCAAGGGCAAGGCGGGTCTGATTTTCTGGGGCATGGGCGTGTCTCAGCATATCCACGGTACCGACAACTCGCGCTGTCTGATCTCGCTGGCTCTGATGACCGGCAACGTGGGCAAGCCGGGCGCCGGCCTGCACCCGCTGCGCGGCCAGAACAACGTGCAGGGCGCCTCCGACGCGGGCCTGATCCCGATGTTCCTGCCGGATTATCAGACCGTGACCTCGGATGATGTCCGCAAGAGCTTCACTGATGTCTGGGGCGGCGGCGACTTCTCGAACGAGAAGGGCCTGACCGTGACCGAGATCGTGGACGAGGCTTATGCCGGCAACATCAAGGGCATGTACATCCAAGGGGAAAACCCGGCGATGTCCGACCCGGATGCCGATCACGCACGGGACGCCTTTGCCAAGCTGGAGCTGATGATCGTTCAGGACATCTTCCTGACCGAGACGGCGAACTATGCCGACATCATCCTGCCGGCCTCGGCGCTTTACGAGAAGAACGGCAGCGTGTCGAACACCAACCGCCAGGTGCAGCGCGTGCGTCCCGCCGTGCCGCCCCCGGGCGAGGCGCGTGAGGACTGGCAGGTCACTGTCGAGCTGGCGCAGCGCATCGGCCTGCCGTGGGACTACAAGGATGTCAGCGAAGTCTTTGCCGAGATGAAGCTGAACATGAAGTCCCTGAACAACATCAACTGGGAGCGTCTGGAGACCGAGACCATCACCTACCCGTCGCTGCATGAGACCGACCCCGGTCAGGCGATTGTGTTCGGTGACGGCTTCCCGCGCCCCGAGGGCCGTGCCCGCTTCACCCCGGCATCGGTGATCCCGCCGGATGAGGCACCGGATGCGGAGTACCCGATGATCATGACCACCGGCCGCCAGCTCGAGCATTGGCACACCGGGTCGATGACCCGCCGGTCCAAGGTTC
Organism: Leisingera sp. JC11; assembly: GCF_040704725.1. Taxonomy (NCBI): domain Bacteria; kingdom Pseudomonadati; phylum Pseudomonadota; class Alphaproteobacteria; order Rhodobacterales; family Roseobacteraceae; genus Leisingera; species Leisingera sp. JC11. Next base: position 4,790 of record NZ_JBFCVS010000037.1, on the reverse strand, counting down.
TGGACGCGGTCGAGCCGGAGGCGAACTGCTCGCTCAACCCGCGCACGCTCAAGCTGATGGGCATCGAGCCGGGTGAGATGATCCGCCTGTCGACCCGCCGCGGTTCGATCGAGATCATGGCGCGGGCCGACCGGGCGATTGCCGAGGACATGGTGTTTGTGCCCTTCGCCTATGTGGAGGCGGCGGCCAACATCCTGACCAACCCGGCGCTGGACCCCTATGGCAAGATCCCCGAGTTCAAGTTCTCGGCAGTGAAGGTCGAGAAGATCGAAGGGCAGATCGCGGCCGAATAAGCCGGCAAATTTGCTTGATGAAACAAGGCGGGCGCGGAACCAGGAGTTCCGCGCCCGTTTTTGCTGGTGGCGCCGGGCTGGCGCCCGGCGCGGCGGCGGCATTCGCGGGCAGGGTGCCTGTTTGCTGCCGTTGATGAGAGGTATCGCTTCGGGCAAGGCCCGAAGCGATCCGCGCCGCGCCTGAAAGGCGCGGCGCTTGGCCCAACTGCCGCGCCGGCATCAGTGGTGCCTGCCCGGCGGGCAGGCGTGTTTCTGCCTTGGGAGACATGGGGCATCAGGAACTCGGTCGTGGTTAGCGGTGCCGGGCCAGAAACCGGTCCAGGTCCCGCTGCACAGGGCGGGTGCCGGTGAATACCTCGATCCAGCCAGGCATCAGGGAAATCCGGTACTCCGTGCTTTCGTGCACCTGCATCGAGATATAGCCGATCTGGGTGTAGATCATGGCCCGGGCGCGGATCAGCGCATCCGCCTCCGGATAGCCGAAACGGATGAACATATCTGTCATGGCCTGTTCGCGGCAGGTGTCCGCTAGATCAAGCCTTTCCTGCAGGCCGCTGTCATTGCGCGCCCAGTTTCGGATGGCCAGATCCAGCCGGGCATCAAACAGGTTCGGGTCGATCCAGCAGTCGAATAGGTTGAACATCGCCTCGGCAATGCTTTCGGCATAGGCTTCGGTGCGGGCTACAAGGTTGCCAGTATTCCTTTCCTCCCACCGCCGAACCATCGCTTCCAGCAGCTCTTCGCGGTCCTTGAAATGCCAGTAAAAACTGGTGCGCGATACGCCAAGCCGCTTGGCCAGCGGCATCACCTTCACCGCTTCCACACCGCTCTCGGTCAGCACCTCATAGGCGGCTGCCAGCCAGTCTTCTTCGCTCAGCCGCGGGCGGGAAATGTCCTGTGTGTCCATGCGCCAGCCATAGCAGCGGTGCGGGGCAGGCGCAACTTTTCTTGACAGGTGTGAAAGTTTTGTCGACATATGTGTCAAGAGTGGAAATAGACTCGCCGCCAAGCCAAAACCCCTTGCCAGGAGACACCCATGTCCAAGGATCCGCTGCTGCAGCCTTACCAGCTGAAGCATCTGACGCTTCGCAACCGGATCATGACCACCAGCCATGAGCCCGCCTACCCGGAAGACGGCATGCCCAAGGAACGCTATGCGGCCTACCATGCGGAGCGCGCCAAGGCGGGTGTGGCGCTGACCATGACAGCGGGTTCGGCCGCGGTCAGCCGCGACAGCCCGCCGGTCTTCAACAATATCCTGGCCTACAAGGACGAGGTCGTGCCCTGGATCCGCAACCTCACGGATCAAGTGCATGAGCACGGTGCAGCGGTGATGATCCAACTGACCCACCTGGGCCGCCGCACCGGCTGGAACAAGGGTGACTGGCTGCCGTCCGTCAGCTCCTCGCGCCACCGGGAACCCGCGCACCGGTCCTTCCCCAAGCTGGCCGAAGACTGGGATATCACCCGCATCATCTCTGATTTTGCCGACGCGGCGGAGCGGATGAAGGAGGGCGGCATGGACGGGATTGAATTGCAGGTCTATGGCCATCTGCTGGATCAGTTCTGGTCGCCGCTGACCAATGACCTGGACGGGCCTTACGGGGGCCAGACGCTCGACAGCCGGATGAAGTTTCCGATGGACGTGCTGCAGGCGGTGCGGGACCGGGTGGGGGCTGAGTTCATCGTCGGCCTTCGCTACACCGCGGATGAGGCGGAAGCGGGCGGCATTACCCCGGAAGAGGGGCTGGAAATCTCCAAACGCCTGGCAGACAGCGGCATGGTGGATTTCCTCAACGTGATCCGAGGCCGCATCCACACCGACCCGGCGATGACCGATGTGATCCCGGTGCAGGGCATGAAGTCAGCGCCGCATCTGGATTTCGCAGGCGAAGTGAAGAAGGCAACAGGCATGCCGACCTTTCACGCGGCCCGCATTCCTGATGTGGCAACAGCCCGCCACGCGGTTGCCAGCGGCCTTCTGGACATGGTGGGCATGACCCGCGCCCATATGGCCGACCCGCATATCGTGAAGAAGATCATGGAGGGGCGCGAGGATGATATCCGCCCCTGCGTCGGTGCCACCTATTGCCTGGACCGCATCTATCAGGCGGGGGAGGCGCTGTGCATCCACAATGCCGCCACCGGTCGCGAACTCACGATGCCGCACCAGATCACCCCGGCGGAGACCCGCAGGAAAGTGGTGATTGTCGGCGCCGGGCCCGGCGGGCTGGAGGCCGCGCGGGTGGCGGCAGAGCGCGGCCATGACGTGACAGTGTTTGAGGCGGCCGCGGAGCCGGGCGGCCAGGTCCGTCTGACCGCGCAGAACCCGCGCCGGGCGGAGATGATCGGCATCATCGACTGGCGCATGGCGCAATGCGCGGCCCGGGACGTGGCGTTCCGCTTCAACACCTGGGCCGAAGCAGAGGATGTGCAGGCGCTTGATCCGGATGTCGTGATCGTGGCGACCGGCGGAATGCCCTGCATGATGCTGCACGAAACCGGCAGTGATCTGCCTCATGCGGTGTCCAGCTGGGACATCATCTCTGGCGATGTGAAGCCGGCCGGGCATGTGCTGATCTATGACGAAAGCGGCGATCACCCGGGCCTGATGGCAGCTGAAGCTGCGGCAAATGCGGGCGCCAAAGTGGAGGTGATGACCCCCGACCGGACCTTTGCCCCTGACATCATGGGCATGAACCTGGTGCCATACATGCGGGCGCTGCAGGACAAGGATGTGACGTTCACGGTTGCCCACCGCCTGCTAGGGGTGGGCCGCAGCGGCAACAGGCTGACGGCGTCCATCGGCACGGACTACAGCCGCCATTCCTATCAGGCCGAGTATGATCAGGTGGTGCTGAATTACGGAACCCTGCCGCTAGACGATCTCTATTTCGCGCTCAAGGACGCATCGGCCAACCGGGGCGAGGTGGATCAGAGCGCCCTGATCAGCGGCCGCCCCCAATCAATCCGCACCAATTCCGAGGGCCGGTTTCAGCTGTTCCGCATCGGCGATGCGGTTTCTGCGCGCAACACCCATGCGGCGATTTATGATGCGCTGCGGCTGATGAAGGAGATCTGATATGCGTCTGGGAGTCCTGGGGTGCGGCACCATCGCCTCCGCTGTGGTACGGGGGCTGGCGGGCAAGGGCCACCAGATCACCGTCTCGGAACGCAGCGCAAGCCACTCTTCGGCGCTTGCCGAGGCCTTCGATGATGTGGCCGTGGCCGGAAACCAGGCCGTGATCGATGCAAGCGACGTGGTCTTCCTGGGTCTGATGGCGGAGATTGGGGAGGCCGTTCTGGGCGGCCTGACCTTCCGGGCGGATCAGCAGGTGGTCTCGTTCATGGCGGGCGCGGAGCTGGAGCAGGTTGCGGACTGGGCTGCGCCGGCAACGGCGGCAGCGGTCATGATGCCGTTTCCCGGCATCGCACAGGGCGGCTCTCCAATCATGGCCCTCGGGGATACCGCCCTGCTTGGCCGGATTTTCGAGCCGGACAACAAGGTCTTTGCACTTAAGGACGGGGCGGAGCTGAAGTCCTATCTGGCGGCCCAGGCAGTGCTCTCGCCGGCTGCGCGCCTGGTGGGGGATGCTGCGGACTGGCTTGGGCAGCGGGTATCGGACCCCGCGCAAGGGGAGGCCTTCCTGAGGATGCTGGTGTCCACCAGCCTGCAGGCGTCAGGATGCGCGGAACTGATCGAGGCGCTGAATACGCCGGGCGGGTTTAACCAGCGGCTGCGGCTGCACATGGAAGAGGCTGGCATGCGCAACGCTCTCGCTGAGGGGCTGAGTGAACTCGAAAGCTGAGTCCGCTTGTGTGGAAATCTGAGGGCGCGGCAGTTTGCGGCGCTCTCTTCGGTTTTTCTTCTGCGTCTGCTGCGTTGCGGCACCGTTGGCGTTCTTGCAGCTGGAAGGAATCGTGGCTGGGTTTCGATCCAGGGTGCCTCGGCCTTTCTTTGATTCCTGGCTTTGTGTCTGTGGGTAAGGTGGTTGAGTCTGTGGGTAAGTGCCCCGGGCATTGGTTTGGCGGTGTCCGGGGCGGTTTGCGGCGCGGGGGAGGGGTGGAAAGCGGGTCAGTGTTTCTGACTTTGTTTTTGTGTAAGGTGTTGATTTTGTTTGATTTGTGATTTTTCTTTTTGGAAAGTTCTGTTTTTTGCGTTTTTTGGGTTGCGGGTGTTCGGGTGTAACCGTAAAAGCCCCCTCACCGGCGGCGCTGAGGCGCCACGGGGACACACTGGACGGAACGGCGGCGACGCGGAACGGTTCGGGAAACACGCTGGAGAGACGGCGGCATCTGAGGGATGAGCGAGGCGGGCGCGCCGGAAGATTGGCGCATCGGTCTGGTTTTTGGCCTTCGGGTGGCAGTTTTGCTCTTTGACATTGATGGAATACTGAAGAGATATGCGGGCGGTTTGGTTCATTTCGATGGATCAGCCGATGCATATCGCGCTGCTAGGATTTAGGTCCGATGATGCAGTGTCAGCTTCACTGTTTG
>NZ_JBFCVS010000036.1:0-21289 GCF_040704725.1 Leisingera sp. JC11 | reverse complement strand
AGGTCAGGCTTCATCACATAGTCGCCGTAGCCGCGCTCCCAGCTGGTCGAGGCGTAACCGTCCGGCGTCGCCATCGCCAGGTCGGTGGCCAAGAGGTAGTTGCAGCAATGGGTTTCCTCCCAGGCGCCATTCACGAAATGCTTGGCGTGGAAGCGCTTGCCCATCAGGCGGCCCTGCATGTCCACAAGGCAGACCAGAACAGTGTCAACCGCGCCCGAAGCAACCTGGTCCTTAAAAGTGTCGAAGGAGAGCATGAGCGGCCCTTTGTCTGTTGCGCGCAAAACTTTTCCTCAAAAGTTTTGGCAAATTCCTTGGGGAAGGAATTTGGCCCGCTGCGGCGCAGGCCAAATTCCATGTTTTAACCGGGGGCTCAGCCGTAGCGGTAGGGGCGGCCGGCCTTCTGCATGTCAGCGTTATACTTCTTGAAGATCTCCACAACCTTCGCCTTGGTCTCGGACTCAGCGGCGATCTCATCCCAGAACTTAACCGCCGCGTCTTCGACCTGCTGCCATTCGTTGTCCGGAATGGTGGTCAGCTTCATCTTGTCGCCGTTCACGCGCAAGGACGCTTCGCCGCCCCAGTACCACCACTGGCGGTAATAATGCGACTGGTCGCAGCAGACGCGGAACAGGGTCTGCAGGTCCTCGGGCAGTTCTTCCCAGCGGCCCTGGTTGGCAAAGAAGGAGCCCGCCCAGGCGCCGGAGATGTTGTTGGTCAGGAAGTAGTCGGTCACATCGGCCCAGCCGACGGTGTAGTCTTCGGTGATGCCGGACCAAGCAATACCGTCCAGCTCGCCGGTCTGCACTGCGACCTCGATGTCTTCCCAGGGCAGGGTGACCGGCACCACGCCGAACTGGCTCAGGAAACGGCCCGCGGTCGGGAAGGTGAAGACGCGCTTGCCCTTCAGGTCTGCCAGCGAATTGATAGGGTCTTTGGTGGCAAAGTGGCAGGGGTCCCAGGCGCCCGCAGAGATGTGCTTGACACCGACTTTGGAGTATTCCGCGTCCCAGATTTCATTCAGGCCGTACTGGTTGAACAGCACCGGCACATCCAGCGAGTAGCGCGAGGCAAACGGGAAGTAACCGCCGAACACGGTGACTTCGGTCGGCGAGGCCATCGAGTCATCGTCCGACTGCACCGCGTCGATGGTGCCGCGCTGCATGGCGCGGAACAGCTCGCCGGTGGGCACCAGCTGGTCGGCATAGTAGAGCTCGATCTGCATCCGGTCGCCGGCGATCTTGTTGAACATGTCGATGGCGGGTTTTACCACATGTTCGGCCAGTGCCGCGCCGGCATAGGTCTGCATGCGCCACTTGATGGTGGATTGGGCCAGCGCCGGGGTGGCCAGCGGTGCGGCCATGGCGCCGGCGCCGGCGGTCTGCAAAAACTTGCGTCTTGTTGTCATTACTTTCTCTCCTCTGTTGAACTTCAATCAATGCCCGTGCCCGCAGGGCGCCAGGTTTCTGAAACCTTCGCGGAGCCGTTGCGGTGCATTCTCGCGAAGGATGTCGCCATGCGCGAGCACGACGGTTTCCGGTTTCCACTCCAGCATCCGTGTCAGCGCCTTGCGCAGCTTGTCCCGGTTGCCGGAAAAGGAGAACCAAATGTCGATCGGCATTTTGCCGTTGGGCGCCAGGATGCCCGCTGCCCAGGCCAGCGGCCTGATCCAAAGCGGCAGCGTCTTGCTGGACATGTTTTCGATCAGGTCGGTCAGCACCAGCACCTTGGAGCGCTTGTGGAAGAAGACCACCTCTGTGTGCACCTTGCTGCCGTGCACGATAAGCTGCTCCAGATCACCGGCCCATTCCGGATCTGCGCTGTCTTGAAGGTCGCGGTCAAAGCGGACTTTCACGCCTTGTTTTCTGGCCCGCTCGCGCACGTTGGGCGATGCCCATGCCAAGGCCTGCGGATAGGTCTCTGCCCAGTCCGAGATATAGGCGTAGTGAATCCAGTTGGGGGACACCAGGTGGCGGATGCGACCCAGCGTCTCCAGCTCTGTTGCCAGTTCCCTGTTGTACTGAATCGGAGAGTGCAGGAACAGATCGCCGTTCTGCAGCCGGATCACGGTCATGCGGGTTTCGAAAGGGATCTTGTAGAACTGGATACTTGGCCCGTCCACGATCCAGATATCCAGCCCCAGGGGCTGCAGCATTGCCTTATTTTCCATAGACATACTCCGGCAGCCACAGGGCGATTTGCGGGAACATCATGATCAGGGCCAGCGCCAGCACCATCACTGCGGCAAAGGGAATGATCGAGACATAGATGTCTTTCAGCCCGATCTCCGGCGGCGCCATCGCGCGCATCAGGAACAGGTTGTAGCCGAACGGCGGCGTCATATAGGCGATCTGGGTGGTGATGGTGTAGAGCACGCCGTACCAGATCAGGTCAAAGCCAAGCGCCCCCACCAGCGGCACATAGAGCGGCGCCACGATCACCAGCATCGCGGTGTCATCCAGGAAGGTACCCATCACGATGAAGCTCAGCTGCATCAGGATGAGGATCATCCACGGGCTGAGGCCCAGCTTGGTGGTGAAGAGGTCCTCGATGGCCTTGACCGCGCCCAGCCCGTCGAAGATCGCGCCAAAAGCCAGGGCTGCCAGGATGATCCACATGAACATGCAGGAAATGCCGAGCGTCGAGCGCACCGAGGTTTCAAACACCTCTTTGGTCATCCGCCCCTTCAGCACCGCGGCGATAAAGGCGGTCATAGCACCGATGGCCGAGCTTTCCACCAGCGAGGTCCAGCCGTTCACGAAGGGCACCATCATCGCCGCAAAGATCGCCAGCGGCAGCACGCCAGAGAACAGCAGGCGGTATTTTTCCTTCATGAACACGTCCTTGTAGAACATCGCGTTCTTGCGGGTCAGGAAGGAGAGGAGGCCCAAGGCCAGCGCCACGCCAAGCGCGGATTTAGTTTCCATTGCACCGGTCAGGATCAGCAGGGGCACCAGCACCAGTGCACCCAGCACGATGTAGTTCAGGCGCAGCGGGTGGTCGGTGATCTGCTCGTATTCCGCCAGATCCTCGTCGTGCATGGCAGGGCCAAGATGCGGCTGCATCCGGGCGCGGACGTAGATGTAGATGATGAACATGGTGGCCATCAGCAGGCCCGGGATCACACCGGCCAGCCAAAGCTGCCCCACTGGCTGGCGTGCGATCATTGCATAAAGCACCAGCACCACCGACGGCGGCACCAGGATGCCCAGCGAGGAGCCTGCCTGAATGGTTCCGGTCACCAGGATCTTGTCATAGCCGCGGCGCAAAAGTTCCGGCAGCGCGATGGTGGCGCCAATCGCCATGCCGGCCACCGACAGGCCGTTCATCGCCGAAATCAGAACCATCAGACCGATGGTGCCGATCGCCAGACCGCCCTTCACCGGCCCCATCCACACGTGGAACATCCGGTAAAGGTCGTCGGCAATCTTCGATTCCGACAGCACGTAGCCCATGAAGATGAACATCGGCAGCGTCAGCAGCGGATACCATTTCATCAGCTTCATCGCAGCGGAGAACGGGATCTCCACCCCGCCGGTGCCCCACAACAGCATGCCCGCTACCGCGCCGACAAAGCCGATGGCGCCGAACACCCGTTGGCCGGTCATCAGCATGAGCATCATGCCGGCAAACATCACAATGGCGATCCATTCGTAGGACATCAGATTTCAACTCCGCGCAGGCGTCCGATATCCCGGAACAGTTCGGCAAGGCATTGCAGCAGCATCAGGAAGACGCCGAAGCAGAGAATGGTTTTGACGGGCCACAGGAACGGCCGCCAAGCGGTGGAGCTGCGCTCCAGATAGCCGAGCTTTTCACCGGCGGCCGAGGGGCCTTCGGTCACAAGCGTCTTCAGCAGGTCCCAGAAGAACTGCACCGGCTCCAGTCCGAAATAGCCCAGGGAATAGGCGGTGGAGCTCAGCGCGCCGTACATCAGGATCACCAGGTAGGTGATCAGGAACAGCACCGTGAACGCATCGACCATCGCCTTGGTTTTTGTCGACCAGGCGCCATAGAAAAGGTCCATCCGCACGTTCGACCCCATCTGGATCGAATAGGGACCGCCGAGCACGTAATAAGCGACCATCACGAATTGCGCGGTCTCCAGCGTCCAGAGCGACGGGTTGAAGAAGGTCTTGGAAACCGACGACCACAGCAGCACACCGATGAGGGCAAAGATCAGATACATGGCAAAGCGGCCAATGAAGCGGTTCATCGCGTCGATGCCGCGGACATAGGCCCGGATTATTCTAGGCATCAGGCCCTCCCTCCGCCGCCAGCGCGGCCAAGGCCGGGCGCAGCAATGTCAGCATTTCTTCTGCCATGGCCTCTTCTTGTTCCGGCGTTGCCACCAGGTCATTGCGGATTTCGATCATCACATTGGCCAGCCCGTGCGCCAGCCCGTGAAGCTTCAGCGAATGGGTAACCCCGTCCGCCGGCCCATAGGGCTCGTTGCGCTCCACCCGGCGGTGCGGCAGGGCAGGGGCGGCTGCCAGCATCGCGTCCGCCAGGCGGCTGTCATCGTCGTGCAGGATGCCGATTTCGACCGCGCGGTGCTGGCCGAAATAAACGGGCGTGAAGCTGTGCATGGTGACCAGGATGGTTTCCTGCCCGGCATCCTTGCGTGCCTGAATTACTTCGGAAACGGTCCTGCAGAATGGCACATACACCGTGTCCACCCGTTCCTGCCTGTCTTCCGCGCTCAGCCTGAAATTGCCCGGCACCTCCACCAGCTCGGATTTCTCCGGCATGGCGCTTGCGGCCTCGGGCGGGCGGTTGCAGTCGTAGACCAGCCGCGACACCCTGCTGGCGACCACCGGGGCGTTCAGCGCGTTGGACATGTGTAGGGCCACCGCGCGGGCACCCGGATCCCAAACAGCATGGCTCAGCCGGTCGGCCTCGCGCAGACCCAGCCCGTCGTATCTGGCCGGGATGTTGCTGGAGGCATGCTCGCACAACAGCAGGACCGGGCTGGTGCCGTTACGGTTCACCACCTCCACTGCGTCACCCTGAGTGTGAGAATCACTCCCGTGCATCTGCGGTCTCCCTGCGAATTGGAAAAATGTTTCCATGAAGAGATATTTGTGTCAATATCTTTTCATGATCGGTTCTGGACAGAGATTCCTGAAACTTTCTTTTCAGGCCGGATCCGGAGTAGAAAGTGTCTGTTCAAAAACAGGAATGTGCCGTTGTCAAAGCCGCCCGCCACCGTTCGTGAGTTGATCCGCGAGAATTATTCGTCGCTGACCCAGTCCGAGCGCAAGTTCGCGAATTTGCTGCTGGAAAACTATCCTGCAGCTGGCCTGGCCTCGATCACCATCGTGGCAGGGAATGCCGAAGTTTCCACGCCTACGGTCGCACGGATGGTGCAGAAGCTGGGCTTCAAGGGTTATCCGCAGTTCCATCAGGCGCTGCTGAAAGAGCTGGAGGCCAAGGTCTCCGGCCCCACCAAACGGCGCGACAACTGGGCGTCCGAGGCGCCGGAAGGCCACCTGCTGAACAGATTTGCACAGGCTGTTACCGACAACCTGCAGCAGACGTTTTCCAATATCGACTCCGCTCAGTTTGATGCGGCCGTGCATCAGCTCGCCAATACCGAGGGGCGGCTTTATGTGGTGGGCGGCCGCATCACCCGGGCGCTGGCTGACTATGCCTTTACGCACTTCCAAGCGATCCGGCAGCGGGTTACCCATATGACGTCCTCCTCCGCCACCTGGCCGCACTATGTGTTGGATATGGTGGAGGGCGATACGCTGCTGATGTTCGATGTCCGCCGGTACGAGACCAACCTGCAGCGGCTGGCGGAACTTGCCTCTGAACGCGGGGTGAAGATCGTGCTGATTACCGACCAATGGGCCAGCCCGATCGCCTCGGTCGCCGAACACACTTTCAACTGCTGGGTTGAGATCCCCTCGGCCTGGGACTCCAATATCTCCACCATGATGCTCTTGGAGGCCATGATCGCCGCCACTCAGGAGGAGAGCTGGGACAAAACCAAGGACCGTTATGACCGCCTGGATGAGCTGTTCGACATGACGCGGCTGTTCCGCAAGTTCTCCTGACACGCCGCATGGACATTGCCTTCCGGTTGCGACTTACTGGGGGGGAAGCCGGTTTCATTCAGGCAGGAGTATTCACATGAGATTTTCCGGAATTCTGACAGCTGCCGCAGTAGCAGCCTTGGCCGCGGCACCCGTTGCTGCTAACCCGCTCAGCCGCATTCTGGCCAAGTCCGGGCTGACGCCGCAGGACACCAATATCATGCGTGAGGCGGAACAGTCCCTGCTGGCAGAGGCGCAAGGCGGCAAGCGGGCCAAGTGGACTAATCCGGACAGCGGAGCGCACGGTGAAGTGCAGGTGGCCGGCAAGGAGGGCGATTGCGTTCTCCTGCAGCATCAGGCCTTTATCAAGGACGACCAGACCCCCAAACAGGTCCGTCGCAAGTTCTGCCCTTCTGAGGGCAAGTGGCTGCTGTCCCAGTAAGGGCGGCGGCAGAAGTGCAGCAACAGTTTTTCCAAGGAAGAAGAAATGTCTGAAATTACCCGCAGCCACACTGGCCAGCGCATGAGCCAGATCGTGACCCATGGCGAAACCATCTATCTGGCGGGCCAGGTCGGCACCGCGGGCGCCAGTGTGGCGCAGCAGACCCAGGATTGCCTGGACAAGATCGATGTGTTGCTGGCGGAGGCGGGCAGCGACAAGACCCGCATCCTGCAGACCGTGATCTGGCTGGCAGACATGAAGGATTTTGCCGAAATGAATGCGGTCTGGGATGCGTGGGTGCCTGAAGGCCACGCACCAGCACGGGCCTGCGGTGAAGCCAAGCTGGCGCGAGAGGATTTCCTTGTGGAACTGATCGTGACGGCGGCCAAGGCGTAGAAGCCTTTTGACCATGCGAACAAAGGCGGGCTTCTGGCCCGCCTTTTCGTTTGGGTATTAGTCCAGAGCCGCGGCGGCCTTCCTGATGGCGGTTTCGGTCTGTTCCAGATCTTCTTCTGTCAGTGCCAGGCTGGGGTAGGTCTTGCCCGGGGATTTGAAAATGCCTTCTTGGCGCAGCACCGCATTGTAGCGCTTGGTACGTTCCGCATCGCCCGCCTGGGTGTCGCGGTAGTCCCGCACCTTGGCACCGGTAAACACCACCTCGAACAGCGAAGGTTCACCGACGATCTGGAACGGCACCCCGGCCTCTTCCAGCGCAGCACTGGTCACCTGCATCAGCCGCTTTCCGGTGCTGTTCAGCTGGTCATAAGCCCCGTCGCGGCGCAGCACCTCCATGGTCTTAAGGCCCGCAACAGCGGCCACCGGGTTGCCCGACAGTGTCCCCAGTTGCATCAGCCAGCCCTCGGCGCCGACCTGTGCCTTGTCGAAATGCCGCATGATATCGGCGCGGCCCACGATAGCCGCCAGGGGGAAGCCGCCGCCGATCACCTTGCCAAGGGTCGCCAGGTCCGGGGTCACGCCGTACAGCTCCTGCGCGCCGCCATAGGAGAAACGGAATCCCGTCACCACCTCGTCAAAGATCAGCAGGCTGCCGTGATTCTGGGTTTCTTCGCGCAGCAGTTCCAGGAAGCCCGGCAGCGGCGGCACGATGCGCTGCAGCGGCTCGGCGATGATCGCGGCAATCTCGTGCCCGTGCTCTGCCATCAGCTGCCTGATGTATTCAAAGTCGTTGAACGGTGCGACCAGAACCTCGACCGCCACAGACTGCGGAATGCCCGCACTGTCCGGGATCGCCTGCGGAAAATTCACCCGTTTGGTTGGAGCCAGGCTCATCTGCGCCTCGGCGGACATGCCGTGATAGCCGCCCTCGAACTTCACGATCTTGGTGCGACCGGTAAAGGCACGGGCCAGCCGGATCGCATACATGTCCGCTTCGCCGCCGGTGGAGACGTAGCGCAGCTGATCGCCGCACGGCACCGCGCGGCAGATCTCCTCAGCCAGCTCAATGCCGCGGGCGTTGTTGGCAAAGAAGGTCATGCCCTTGGGCAGCTGCTCCAGCACCGCCTCCATGACCTCCGGGTGGCCATGGCCCAGCATCATCGGGCCGGAGCCGATCAGGTAATCGATGTATTCCTTGCCGTCTTCGTCCCAAACGCGGGAGCCCTTGCCTTCGCGGATGACGATACCGGGGTCAAAGTTGCCAAAGCCGCCCGCGGGCAGCACCGCGCGGGCGCGGTCAATCCATTCAGCTTGGGTGAGGATCTTTTCCATGTCTCTTGTCCTGTTGAGGGCGGGTTGCCCATTGTAGGGAGTAATTTGACCAGAAAGTCAAAAATTAGCCGAAAACAGCTGCGGGAGCCCCCAGGGCCTCTCGGTCAGGCCGCACGCCAAGCCCCGGGCCTTCGGGCGGCGCGATGCGCCCATTGCGTCTTTCCGGTCCCTCCGGCGCCAGCCGCGGGCTGACGTAATGGGACAGATCGCAGACGTTCAGCACGCGCAGCGGATCGGTGGATGCACCCAGGTGCAGCAGCGCCGCGGTGGTGATGTCAGAGCCCCAGGTGTCCTCGATGCACATCTTGGCACCCAGATGCAGGCACAGGTCGCGCGCGCGGCGTGACGCTGACAGGCCGCCGAATTTCGACAGCTTGATGGCCACCGCGTCCATTACTCCCGCCGCATGTCCCGCCAGCAGCGATGCCGTGTCATGCGCGTTTTCATCCAGTTTCATCGGCAGCCCGCAGGCCACCCGCACCCGCGCGCAATCCTCGATGGTGGCGCAGGGCTGTTCCAGCATGATGTCGAGATCCGCCACAGCCCGGCCCACGCGCGAGGCATCCAGCGAGGTGGCGCCGCAGTTCCAGTCGCCATAGACCAGCGGACCGTCCCCGACCGCCTCCCGCACCAGCCGCAGCCGCGCCACATCGGCTTGCCAGTCCCGGTCCGCACCCAGTTTCACCTGAAACTGGGTGATGCCGGTTTCCTGCGCCTCGCGGGCGATCCGCGCCATTTCCTCCGGCGCGACGCAGGTGATCGAATGATAAAGCGGCATATCCGCCTGCCGCTGCCCGCCCAGCAGCGCATGGAGCGGCAGGTTCGCCGCCTGCGCGGTCAGGTCCCACAGCGCGATGTCGATGGCAGACTTGGCATAGGGGTGCCCTTGCAGCCAGTGGTCGAGCTTGGCCATCACCGCCTCCGGCCCCACCGGATCTGCGCCCAGCAGCACCGGTGCCATCTCCTCGACTGCGGGCATCACACCGCGGGCATAGGCGGGCAGGTAATGCGGGATCGGGCAAACCTCGCCCCAGCCGGTGAGCCCGGCATCGGTGTCCAGCGCCAGCACAACGCTTTCGACCGTGTCGCAGGTCTTGCCCTCGGCCATGTGATAGGCGGTGTGGCTGGTCAGTGGCACATGCCACAGGGAAATTCGGGTGATCTTCATGCGCGTGTCCCCAAGTCGGCTTTCTTCAACAGATCGTCCCCGCGCCAGAAGGCTGCCGCCAGCAGCGGGCCGGGCACCATATCAATGGCATGTTTCTGGTGCGGCGCGTGGTGGATGGTGTCGCCGGGCCCCGAGTCCCGCGCCGGGCGGCCTTCCGAATGAAACCGGGCCTGGCCTGCGAGGATCAGATAGGTCTCCTCCGGCGCGTGCGAGTGCTCGCCGTAGTGCTGCCCGGCGCCCCAATAGCCGATGGACAGCCGCATCTCTTCGTTTTGATACAGCCCCTCGGGCGAGATCAGGTTGACCCAGCCGTAATTGTCCAGCCACTCGCGGGTGAAGCCGTCGGCCTCGGTATAGGTCTGCTGCCAGCGCAGGCGCGGCAGGGTAGAGGCCAGTGCGGCCACCGCAGGCGCAGTCGCCTTGCTGACCTGCCTGCCGGCATCCGCTAGATCTTCAATTTTATCGCAGACCAGCAGCCGGCGCGGCTCCACCTGCCGCACCGGCAGGTTCTGCATCCGCGCGGCAAACCAGGCCAGCCCTTCAGTCCGGGCAGCAAGCTGTGTCAGTTCAGTGAGCAGCCGCGCGGGCATCGCACTAGCCTCCGTAAACCGCAACCGGATCCCCCAGCGCGCCGTCCTCGGGCGTCACGCCAAGGCCGGGCAGGGAGGGCGGCACCGCAACGCCGCGGTCATTCCGCGCGCCCTGGCCTGGGACCGGATCCAAACCCAGATGATAGTGGCACAGCCAGCTTGCCAGCCGGTTTGCCTCGGGCGTCGAGGCCGCCAGATGGATCGCCGCGGTATCCGCCAGCGCCGAGCCGCCCACATCTTCGATATGCATCTGCCAGCCGACCGAGACGCCAAAGTCACGGATCTGCCGTGCCTTGGTCAGCCCGCCAACGCGGTTGGGCTTCACCTTCACGCCCTCGCAGGAGCCGCGTTTCCAGGCCTGCAGATGGTCGCCGAAGGTATGCAGGCATTCGTCCAGCATGATCGGGTTGGACACGCGCGCCGCCACATGGGCGCATTGATCCAGCGTCTCGCAGGGCTGTTCCACCCAATCGCGCGCCTTGACCGAGTTCAGAACCTCGACCGCCACCGCCGGCTGCCAGGCGCGGTTCACGTCAAAGGTCACCTTGTGCCCCTTGGGAAGTCCTTCGGAGATCGCCTCGATCCGGTCGACATCCAGGCCGATGTCGGTGCCGCCCACCTTGGCAGAATGCACGGTATAGCCTTGTTCCGCTGCGCGGGCGATCAGCGCCAGCATTTCCTCCGGAGTTCCGGTTGAGATGGAGGAGTTCACCAGCACCGGCGCCGCCTCAGACCCGCCCAGCAGCTGCCACAGCGGCAGGCCGGTAGCCTTGCCCAGAATATCCCAGCAGGCCATGTCGATGGGCGATTTCACATAAGGGTGCCCCGGCAGTTGCACATCCATCACCCGGTTCACATGGTCCAGGCTGCGCGGGTCCAGCCCGATCAGGGCGGGGGCTAGCGTCTCGATCCCGGCCCGTATTCCCGGCCCATGCGCGGGCAGATAGGTATGCCCCCAGGGACAGCCTTCGCCCCAGCCGGTTACGCCCTCATCCGTGTCGATGCGCACAAATGTGCTGTCGAGCTTCTCGAACTTCAGCCGCCCGCCCGACAGGTAGTAGGGCTCGGTCAGCGGCATATCGAGCTGGTAGACGGTGATGCGGGTGATTTTCATGCGGTGCCTCCAAATTCTGCCACCGGCGCACCGAGGCTATCGAAATCAGGGGTGACGCCCAGCCCTGGTGTGTCCGGTGCGTAGAGCTTGCCGTTATCTGCCCAGGCGCCGCCGATGCCGGTGGAGCGGGTGTTGTAGTTCATCAGGTCAGTGGTGTTGTGCAGGTACTCCGCCGAAGTGGTGGTCGCGAAATGCGCCAGCGTCGCGCTGGCAATCTCGCCGCCCCAAGTGTCCTCGGCCACCACCGGCAGGCGGTTCTCGACCAGGTAGTCCCGCACTCGGCGCGCCTTGGAGATACCGCCGAGGTTGGAGATCTTGAGGCAGACCAGATCGGCGCCGTGATCGGCAACGATGCGCTGGGCCGCGTGCATGCCGGTCACGCATTCATCCAATTTCATTGGCAGGTCGGTGCGCATCCGCACCTGCTGGCATTCCTCGTAAGTCCTGCAGGGCTGTTCCAGGATGTAGTCGAGGTCCCTGGTGGCCCGCGCCACCCGCAGCGCGTTGTCGACCCGCCAGCCCTGATTGGCATCAGCCATTGCCCTCTCGCCCGGCTTCAGCAGCGGCACGGTGGCGCGGATGCGGTCGATATCCGCCGCCCAGTCGCCGCCCACCTTGACCTGGAACTGGCGGTAGCCTTGCGCCCGGTAACGGTCCATCTCGGCGATGGTTTCCTCGGTGCCCTTCTGCGGCGCCACTCGGTACATCGGCGCGCCATCGGTCAGCTTGCCGCCCCAGAGCCGCCATAGCGGCGCATCCAGCGACTGACCCAGAATGTCCCAGCAGGCGGCATCAAACGGGCCCTTGGCATAGCCATGCCCCTGCACGAGGTGGTCCATGATCCGTTCGATCCGGGCCGCATCGCGCGGGTCCTCGCCGATCAGCGCGGGCGCCACCAGGCGCGCCAGCGCCGGCACACCCTCGGAGTGCGCCACCATGTAGTTCTCGCCGCAGGGGGTGAACTCACCGCAGCCCTGCAGGCCTGCGTCCGTGTCGATCACCACAACAGAAGCTATGGCAGTTTCAATGGCATTGCCCGCGCCCCAGGCATAGGCGCCGCCGGCATACGGCAGGCCGGTCTGAAACACACGGATACGGGTGATCTTCATGTTCGGCGCTCCTGTTGCTCAGCCCGGGGACATTGCCGGATCATCCGCCAGCCCCTCGCCGCGCCAGAAGACGAAGCAGAGGATCGGATGCTCGTTGGTGATCATCGCGTGGGGCTGGTTGGGCCCGTGCATCTTGGTATCGCCCGGCACCAGGCGGCGCACTTCTTCGCCTTTGGCCATGAAATCGGCGCTGCCGGAGAGGATGGTATACAGCTCCTCCGGCCCGTGCTGGTGCCAGGGGTAGTCCAGTCCCGGCCCCCAGTAGCCGATGGTCATCCGGCTCTGCAGCGAGCGGAAATGCCCCGTCGGCCCCACCAGCTCAAACCAGCCGAAGCGCTGCAGGAAATCCTGGCCGACTTCCTCCTCGGTATAGGTGAGGCGCCATTCCGCATGCGGTGCCAGCGCCATGATCGCCTGCTGCAGGGCGCGGACCTCTACTTCCGCCGGGATGCCCTCGGCGGCAAAGCCAGGGTCCGATTGCACAAGTGCTGCGCCGGGCACCTGATGCCCCTCGCGGTCGGCCCAGGTGATGTCATCCGGCCAAGGCTGGAAGTCCGCCACCGCTGGCAGGGCGGCATGGAAGGCCTTGGCGGCCTCCAGCGCCTGATCGAACAGGTCTTTGCTCATGGGATCACCACAATGTTTCCGGTGTGCTTCTTGGCGATGAAGGCAGCCTGCGCTTCCTTCAGCTGCTCCAGCGGGTAAGTCGCCGCCAGCGCCGGCCTGATCTCGCCCTTCTCAATGTAGGAGACCACATCCGTGAAGTTATGATGCGGTGTCACGGTCGACCCGGTAAAGGTCAGGTCGCGCAGATAGAAGGTGCGCAGGTCCATCTCCACCATCGGTCCGGCAATCGCGCCGGAGCAGGTATAGCGGCCGCCGCGCTCCAGCACGTCGATCAGCTTGGGCCACTGCGCGCCGCCGACCACATCGGCCACCACGGTCACCTTCTCATCGCCAAGGGCGGCCCGCAGGTTCTCCGGCGCGCGCGGCAGGATCAGGTCGGGGCCAAGCTCCGCCACTTCGGCGTGTTTGGCCTCGGAGGCCATCGCGATCACCCGTGCGCCGCGCCGTTTCGCCAGTTGGATCAGCGCGCCGCCAACCCCGCCGGAGGCGCCGGGGATCAGCACCGTGTCACCAGCGCCTACGCCCGCACGGCTCAGCATCCCCTCAGCGGTGACATAGGAGCAGGAGAAGGTTGCAAGCTCCGCATCGCTGAAGCTGCTGTCTACAACTGCCACGCCTCGCACGTCTGCCTTGGTGTACTCGGCAAAACCGCCATCGCATTCGGAGCCGAAGTAGCCGGCCTTATTCTTGTTCTCCGGGTCGTCCCAGTCACGCACCCAGCCGCCGACCATGACGCGTTTCCCGATCAGGGCGGGGTCAGCGCCATCCCCCACGGCCACCACTTCGCCAACCGCATCCGCGCCCTGAATGCGCGGGAAGGTGAGGGGGCGGCCGCCCCAGGTCGGGTCTTCCTCGCCCACTTCGTCAAAGGCGCCGCCGGTGGTGGCGTCCTCGACAGTCTTGGAATACCAGCCGGAGCGGGTGTTCACATCGGTGTTGTTCAGCCCGCAGGCGCCGACCTTGATCAGCACTTCCATCGGCCCGGGCTGCGGCACCGGCCAGTCCTGGTGCCATTCGTATTTGTCCAGATCGCCGTGGCCGGTCAGAACCATCGCCTTCATGGTTTCGGGCAGGGTCATTGTTCGCGTATCCCTTTTGGCTATAGGGAGGGGGCGCTGCCCCCCGCCTTTGGCTCCCCCCGGATTATTTTCACAAAGAAGAAGGAGGGAGCCGAGTTCTGTTTATTCCGCCGGGGTGAGCGCGGCGTCGGTGCGGGGCAGCAGGCTTTCGGGGTCATAGGCGGGGGCGCCCAGGATCCGGCCTTGGCGCGGCTTGCCTGCGATCACCACTTCGATCTCGGTGCCCGGCACATTGGCGTGCGGCTTGACATAGGCAAAGGCCAGGATCTTGCCGACGGTATGGCCATAGGCGACCGAGGCGGTGGAGCCCACAACCTTGCCCTCCAGCATGACAGCCTCGCCGCCGTGACCGTCTTCGGCGCCGTCCGGCTCGATCTCCAGATAGGCGCAGACCCAAGGCTTGCCGGCGTCGTTCAGCGTCTTGTCCTTGCCCAGATACTCCTTGTCAGTGCGGGCAAAGCGCAGCACATCCGCTTCGGCCAGGGTCACCTCGTTGGTGAGTTCGCCTGCGCCCTTGAAGCCTTTTTCCATCCGCATCGCATTCATGGCGAAGGAGCCGTAGTCGGCAATGCCATGGGCCTCGCCAGCTGTCCAAAGCGCGTCATAAACCGCCAGGGCGCTGCCGCGTGGGATGTGCAGTTCCCAGCCGAGTTCCCCCGCATAGGACATGCGGAAGGCCCAGAGTTTGTGCCCTGCAACCTCGATCTGCTGCGCGGTCAGCCATTTGAACCCAGCGTTTGTCAGATCCGCATCGGTACAGGCGGCCAGGACCTCGCGGGCTTTCGGGCCATTGAGAGCAAGGGCGGCCCAATCGGTGGAGAGGGTTGTGATCTCCACCTCTTCGCCCGCGAGGTTCTGGTTCAGGTGGTCCAGCAGCCGCTGTTCAAAGAAGGCGGCGCAGACCAGGTAGTAGCTGTCCTCTGCCAGTTTCACCACGGTGGTTTCCAGCTCGATGCGGCCGCGGCGGTTCAGCATGTGGGTGAGGGCAATGCCCCCCACTTTCTGCGGCAGGCGGTTGGCGGTCAGCCGGTCCAGCAGCGCTGCGGCGCCAGGGCCGGAGACCTCGACCTTGGTGAAGGCGGAGATGTCCATGATGCCCACGCCCTCGCGCACGGTCTTCACCTCCGCTCCGACCATGTCATGCACCACATTGCGCTTGAAGGAGTAGTGGTCGTGCTGCTCTACACCGTTTTTGGCAAACCAGCGCGGGCGCTCGTGGCCGTAAACCTCCTCGTAGACCGCGCCCTTTTCCTTCAGCCGGTCATAGAGCGGCGACGGCTTGATTGGGCGGCCCGCCAGCCGGTTGAAATGCGGGAAGGGGATCTCGTGGCGCAGCTTGTAGTCCTCATGCGCCTTGGTTACCTGCCAGTCCTTGGTGGCGTAGGAGCCGAAGCGGCGCGGGTCATACTCGCGCATCGAGATGTCGGCAGCGCCATGCACCATCCAGCGCGCCAGCTCGCGGGTCAGGCCCGGGCCCCAGCCGATGCCGATCTGGGTGCCGCAGCAGCACCAGTAGTTCTTGACGCCCGGCGCCGGGCCGATCAGCGGGTTGCCATCCGGCGGATGCGAGATCGCGCCATGCACTTCGCGCTGGATCCCCAGCTCGGCAAAGATCGGCATCCGGTTCAGGCTTTCCTCCAGCCACGGCATCACCCGGTCATAGTCGGCATCGAACAGCCAGTTCTCGTATTCCCAGGGGCAGTGGTCGTGCCAGACCGAGTTGCTGCCTTCCTTCTCGTAGATCCCGATCAGGCCGCGCTTCTGCTCCATGCGGATGTAGCCGGAGACCTTCTTGTCATCGCGGATGACCGGCAGTTCCTTGTCCAGTGCCTCGAACTCCGGCACCGGTTCGGTCACGAAGTAGTGGTGGGTCATCGAGGTCATCGGCAGCTGCAGCCCGGACCACTCGCCCATCTGTCGGGCATAGGTGCCGCCGGCGTTGACCACATGCTCGCAGCGGATGGTGCCTTTTTCCGATTCCACGATCCACTCGCCGTTGTCGGCCTGGGTGATGTTGGTGGCACGGCAGTGGCGGATGATGCGGGCGCCCAGCTGGCGGGCGCCGGCGGCCAGCGCCATGGTCACGTTGGTCGGGTCGACGTGGCCGTCATCGGGCGTGTAGAGCGCGCCCAGAACCCCTTCGAGGTTATAGAAAGGGTGCAGCTCGGCGACCTTTTCCGGGCCGACCAGTTCGATGTTGAAACCCAAGGAGCGGCCCACCGACAGGGTGTGGCGCAGCCAGTCCATCTCATCCTCGGTATAGGCTAGGCGGAAGGAGCCGCAGCCGTGCCAGGTCACCGCCTGGCCGGTCTCTTCCTCCAGCTTCCCGGAGTAGAGATCGATGTTGTAGTCCACGCATTTGCCCAGCCCGAAGGAACTGGTGGAATGGGTGATCTGCCCCGCTGCGTGCCAGGTCGAGCCGGAGGTCAGCTCGGCCTTCTCCAGCAGCACCACCTCCGGGCCCCAGCCCTCATGCGCCAGGTGGTAAGCCAGGCCCACCCCCATAACGCCGCCGCCCACGATGACCACACGGGCCTGTGTCGGGAATTCTTTCTCAGCCATTTCGCCGTTCCTGATTGCAGAGTCGCTTTTCTGCTCGACAGGCTAATTCCATATTTGTACCATCGTCAATCATGAATGGCACAAATGTATCATCAACTGTTTTGGAGCGCCTCACCGAAGAGTGGGATGCACTGACCCCTGAGGCACAGAAGGCGGCCCGCTATGTGCTGGAAAACCCTGCGGATGTTGGGGTTTCCACCGTGCGGGAGATTGCCGAGGCGGCGAATGTGAAGCCCAATACCTTTGTCCGCATGGCGCGGCAGGTGGGCTTCGAAGGATATGAGGATTTCCGGGCTCCGTTCCGCGAAGCGATTCGCAAGGGCGGGGTGTCCTTCCCCGACCGGGCGCGCTGGCTGCAGGACATTTCCAAGTCCGGCGAGATGGGCGGGCTTTATGCCGATATGGTGGGGGCCGCGATCCGCAATATCGAGGAAACCTTCGCGGGTATCGATGCGGACGGGCTTGAGGCCGCGGCGCAGGCGATCTGGCAGTCCCGGCAGGTCTTTACCCTTGGGGTTGGCGTCAACAACGCCAATGCCCGCAACTTCACCTATCTTGCCTCCACCGGCATGAAGCAGTTTCACGCCATCCCGCGGCCCGGTTCCACGGCGGTCGATGACCTTGCCTGGGCGGACGGCCAGGATGTGCTGATCGCGATGACCTGCAAACCCTACCGGGCCGAGGTGATTGAGGCGATCAAGATCGCGCGCGAACAAGGGGTCACCATTGTCGGCATCTCCGACAGCCCCGCCAGCCCTGTGGTCCTGAATGCGGATCACGGTTTTGTCGTCGCGGCGGACACGCCGCAATTCTTCCCGTCATCCGTCTCGACCATCGCCCTGCTGGAAACGCTGCTCTCCTTCGTGATTGCGGTCTCCAGCGAGGAAATCGTCGAGCGGGTGGAGAAATTTCACAAACGCAGGCACCAGCTGGGCCTTTATGCGGAGGAACCTGAATGAACGCCCCACTGACCCATTCCCTGGAGGCACGGTACTATACCGATCCGGCCATCTATAAGGCGGAACTCAAGGGCCTTCTTGCGCGCACCTGGCAGTTTGCCGGCCACGCCAGCCAGATCCCGAATATCGGCGATTACTTCGCCTTTGAGATCGCGGGTCAAAACCTGTTTGCGATCCGCGGCCGCGATGAAGTGATCCGCACCTTCTATAATGTGTGCCAGCACCGCGCTCACGAGATGGTCACCGGCACCGGCAACACCCGTGTCGTGGTATGTCCGTACCACGCCTGGACCTATGAGCTGACCGGCCACCTGCGGGCGGGCCCGAACATCAAATCGGTGCCGGGGTTCGACCGCGAAAAGATCTGCCTGACCGAGGTCCGCACCGAGGATTTCAACGGCTTCATCTTTGTGAACCTCGACGACAACGCCGCCACGATGGACGAATGGTTCCCCGGCGTGCGCGAGGAAATCCGCGAGTTCGTGCCCCATATCGATAATCTGGCCCCGCTGGAATGGGTCGAAGTTCCGGAAAACTGCAACTGGAAGGTCTCGGTCGAGAACTACTCCGAATGCTATCACTGCCCGATGAACCACCCGACTTTTGCTGAGGGGGTGGTGAAGCCGGAAACCTATGACATCCAGCCGGACCCGGACGGCAGCTACGTGCTGCGCCACACCACCGAATGCCAGAGCCTGGAAGCGATGACCTATCCCATCGACCTGTCCGTTCCGCATGCGGGCGACTACCAAAGCTGGTTCCTGTGGCCGATGTTCTCCTTCCAATGCTACCCGGGCAATGTGCTGAACACCTATCACTGGCGCGCAACCGGCGTGGACAGCTGTACCGTCTGGCGCGGCTGGTACACCGAAGGCGGCGCCGAAAGCGATGTGATCCGCGGCCTTGCCGTCCAGGACCGCCAGACCACGGTGGAGGAAGACATCCGCCTGGTGGAATCCGTGCAGCGGGGCCTTCAGTCCCGCGGCTACCGTCCCGGGCCGCTGGTCGTAGATCCCTCTTGCGGAGTGAACTCTGAGCATTCAATCCTTCAGCTTCAGAAGTGGATGCGTGAAGCGGCAGACCGCGACCTACAGGAAGCAGGGAACTAACGGACTATGACACAGCTTGATGCCGAATGGCTGAACTATATCGACGGCGCCTGGGTGCCCGGCGGGGCAGGGTGGATCGATGTCACTGACCCGGCCAGTGGCGAACTGCTGGCCCGCCACGCGCTGGCCGATGCCGCCGACGTGGACCGCGCCGTGCAGGCCGCCCGCCGTGTGCACCTGTCCGGCGAGCTTTCAGCCCTGCGCCCGATCGCGCGGGGCCGCATGGTGCAGGCGATGGGCCGCTACCTGCTCGACCACATTGACGAAATCGCCCGCGTCCTGACCCTGGAACAGGGCAAGCCGCTCTGGGAATCCCGGATCGAGATCGAGGGCGCCGCGCTCTATTTCGAATACTACGGCAATCAGGCCAGCACGGTGGAGGGCCGCTCGATCCCGTTGGGCGGCGGCTATTTCGACTGGACCGAAAATGAGCCGATGGGCGTCTCCGCCCAGATCATCCCCTGGAACTACCCAGTGGAAATGACCGCGCGCTCGCTGTCGGCGGCGCTGGCCACCGGCAATGCCTGCTTGATCAAGACGCCCGAGCTTACCCCGCTCACTAACGCCTGGCTTGCCCGCGCGGCTGAGGCGGCAGGCTTCCCAGCCGGAGCGGTCAACGTGCTCTGCGGTTACGGGCATGAAGCCGGCGCGGCTCTGTCCGGCCATCCGCAGGTCAACCAGATCGTCTTCACCGGCTCGGTTCCCACCGGCATCCGCATCGCCACCGCGGCGGCGCAGAACGTGGTGCCTTGCGTACTCGAACTCGGCGGCAAATCCGCCGCCATCGTGCATGAAGACGCCGACCTTGACGCCTTTGAGAACGATATCCGCTGGGGCATCTACTTCAACGCAGGCCAGGTCTGCAGCGCCATGAGCCGCGTCATTGTGCACGAAAGTCGCCATGACGAGCTGGTCGAGCGCGCGGTAAACGTGGCGCAAAGCCTCAGCGCGGGTCCCGGCATCGACCGGCCCGAGTTCGGCGCCAATATGGGTGCCATGGTCTCCATGCCCCAGCGCGATCGTGCCCTGGGCATTGTCCAGCAGGCCCAGTCCAGCGGCGCCACCATCGCCGCCGGCGGCACCCCGGTCGGCAACGCGGGCGCCTTCCTGGCTCCGACCGTAGTCTCCGGCATCACCCCGTCGGACAGCATCGCCAGCGAGGAAATCTTCGGCCCCGTCCTGTCGGTCCTCAAGTTCCAGTCCGATGGCGAAGCAATCGAGATCGCCAACAGCACCGAATACGGGCTGGTCGGCGGCGTCTTCACCCGCGACCTGGACCGCGCCACCCGCTGCGCCCGCCAGATCCGCGCAGGCCAGGTTTTCGTGAACGAATGGTACGCAGGCGGCGTCGAAACGCCCTTTGGCGGCTACGGCAAATCCGGCTATGGCCGCGAAAAGGGCCGCGAGGCGCTGTGGAACTATGTTCAGACCAAAAACATCGCCATGAAACTGAAGGGCTGAGGCTATGGCGGCGCGCTACCAGCTCTATTACTGGCCGATCCCGTTCCGGGGCCACTTCATCCGCTACGTGCTGGTCTATGCCGGCCAGCAATGGGAAGAGCCCGGCTTCGACGCGGTGTCAGAGCTGAAAAACCGGTGTGTGGCGGACCAGCCGCACCCCTTCATGGCGCCGCCGCTGCTGGCCGACACGAGCACCGGCACCCATCTGAGCCAAATGCCCGCGATCCTGATGTCTCTGGGCCGCGAACACGGGCTTCTGACGGAGCCCGACCAGACCTTGCGCCTGATATGCGATGCCTCCGACATCCTGTTTGAGATCACCCGCTATCACGGCGCCCTGATGTGGGATGCAGAGAGCTGGGCGGAGTTCCACAGCACCCGCCTGCCGCGCTGGATGCAGATCCACGAACGTATCGTAGTTGAGGCGGGCGTCTCTGCCGGGAAAGGATACCTGTGGGACAGGGACCGCCCCGGCCTGGCGGACCTGGTGCTGGGCGCTCTGTGGCACACGATGATCGACCGTCTGCCGCCGCTGCGCGTGCTGCTGCATAAAAACGCGCCGGTCCTGGAAGGCCTGGCGGACCGCATCGCCGCCGAGCCCTCCATCGCCGCCCTCATTAATGACTGGGCCGCCCGCGAACCGAAATACTGCGCAGGCCAGATCGAGGCCTCGCTGCTGAATATACTGAATATGGAGACCAATACATGAGCACTTTTGACGAGGACCTGTTCCTCAAGGGGCTGGAGCAGCGCAAGTCGACCCTCGGCGCCGAATATGTCGAAAAGAACCTTGCGGCCGCGGATGACTTCACCCGCCCGTTCCAGGAGGCCATGACCGCCTGGTGCTGGGGCTTCGGCTGGGGCGATGATGTGATCGACGCCAAGACCCGCTCGATGATGAACCTCTCGATGATCGGCGCGCTGGGCAAGATGCACGAATGGGAGATCCACTGCCGCGGCGCCATCAACAACGGCGTCACCAAGGAGGAGATCCGCGCCATCATCCATGTGGTCGGCATCTACTGCGGTGTGCCCCAGGCACTGGAATGCTTCCGGGTCGCCCGTAAGGTTTTGGAGGAGCAGAGCTGAGTTTTTCTGTTCTGAAGTTTTGAAGGGCGGCCGATGTGCCGTCCTTTTTTAGGCCACCCTCTTTCTGGCTTTTCTCTCGACTGTCCTGGGGGGGGGCTTTGGACCGGCAGGAGGCTGGGCGGAGGGAATCCCGGCTTCGGAATCCGCGATTCCTGGCTTTGTGTCTGTGGGTAAGGTGGTTGAGTCTGTGGGTAAGTGCCCCGGGCATTGGTTT
>NZ_JBFCVS010000035.1:0-23290 GCF_040704725.1 Leisingera sp. JC11 | reverse complement strand
CGCCCGCCCCGTGGGGGGCGGGACGGGCGCTGCCCGGCGGTGCCGCCGGGCGGGAGATTTTGGAGAATACAAATGACCCTGGTTTTCGGCGAAACCGGCCAGCTGGCCCGCGAATTGGCGGCGCAGGGCGGCACAGTCTGCCTCGGGCGCGATCTGGCTGATTTCACAGACCCTTACGGTCCGGTGGCACGGGTGGAGGATACCGGGGCCAATGCCGTGATCATCGCAGCAGCTTATACTGCTGTGGACAAGGCGGAGAGCGAGGAAAACCTGGCCACTACCGTCAATGCGGAAGCTCCGGGTGCCATTGCACGGGCCTGTGCGGCGCGCGGGCTGCCGGTGGTTTATGTCTCCACCGATTACGTCTTTGACGGCAGCGGTGAAGCCCCCTGGCAGCCCGGCGATGCCACCGCGCCCGTGAACGCCTATGGCCGCTCCAAGCTGGCAGGCGAGGAGGCGGTGCGCGCGGCGGGCGGCGCTTTTGCGATCCTTCGCACCTCCTGGGTGGTCTCGGCCCACGGGACCAACTTCGTGAAAACCATGCTGCGCCTGGGCAAGGAACGCGAGCGGCTCACCATCGTCGCCGACCAGACCGGGGCGCCGACGCCGGCGCGGGACATTGCCGCCGCCTGCCTGGAGATCGCGCGGCAGCTGCAGGCAGATCCGGAAAAATCCGGCACCTATCATTTTACCGGCCAGCCCGAAACCAGCTGGGCGGATTTCGCGCGGGAGATCTTTGCCCGCGCCGGTGTGGCCTGCGAAGTGGAGAACATCCCCACCTCCGCCTATCCAACGCCCGCGGCGCGACCCTTGAACTCGCGTCTCGATTGCACGTCTCTCGAGACGGTTTTTGGCATTCCGCAGCCGGACTGGCGGCTGGGATTGAAGGATATTCTGAAGGACTTGGGAGAGCTCTCATGACAGCACGCAAAGGCATCATCCTGGCAGGCGGCTCCGGCACCCGGCTCTATCCGATCACCATGGCGGTGTCGAAACAGCTCTTGCCCCTCTATGACAAGCCGATGATCTATTATCCGCTCAGCGTCCTGATGCTGGCGGGCATCCGCGAGATCTGCGTGATCACCACGCCGCAGGACCAGGAGCAGTTCATCCGCCTCCTGGGCGACGGCAGCCAGTGGGGGATTGAACTCACTTACGTGGTGCAGCCCTCGCCCGATGGCCTCGCGCAGGCCTTCATCCTGGCCGAGGCATTCCTGGCGGGCAGCCCCTCGGCGCTGGTGCTGGGCGACAACATCTTCTTTGGCCACGGGCTGCCGAAACTGCTGGCCGCCGCAGACGGGCAAGCCTCGGGCGGCACCGTCTTTGGCTATCACGTGGCCGATCCGGAACGTTACGGCGTGGTGGCGTTTGACGCCGATGGCAAGGCCCGCGAGATCATCGAGAAGCCGCCGGTGCCGCCGTCGAATTATGCGGTGACCGGGCTGTATTTCCTCGACGGCTCGGCGCCGCAGCGGGCGCGGATGGTGACGCCAAGCCCGCGCGGCGAGCTGGAGATCACCGACCTCTTGCAAAGCTACCTGAACGAAGGCGCGCTGCGGGTCGAAACCATGGGCCGCGGCTACGCCTGGCTCGATACCGGCACCCATGGCTCGCTGCTGGATGCGGGCAATTTCGTGCGCACCCTGCAGGAGCGCCAGGGGCTGCAGACCGGCTGCCCGGAGGAGATCGCCTATGAACAGGGCTGGATTGATGACGCCCAGCTGAAGGCGCGTGCGGAGAAATTCGCCAAGAACGCTTATGGCGCCTATCTGGAAGGGCTGCTGAAGTAGGCTAGGCCGCCCATACTAGGGACAAGACGTCTTCAGGTGCAGGCCTGCACCTGAAGCGCGTCTCAGCAAAAAAACAGCGCCGCGCCAGCGGCGCCGGGCCCAAGGCTTAGTTGATCACGCCCGCGCGGCTGAAGACGCCGAAGAAGTTGCCGAAGATGTTGGAGATCGTCACCGCATCGTTGACCGGCGATTCGGTGGCCATCACCAGGTCGCCCGGGTTGATCCGGAACTGGCGCGCCGAAAACAGCCCGTCCGCCGAGGTGAGATCAAGCGAGAACACCACCCGCTGCTGGCGCGGCCCGCGCACGCCCGGCGCAATCGCCGAGGCCGGGTATTCGCGCAGGATCAGCAGGCCCTTGGGATCGGCCCTGCCGTCCTGGAAGCCGCCCGCGACGGACATCGCGTCCATCGCCGACATCTCGTCCTTGGTGAAGATGTGCAGGTCCTCCTCGCCGGTGGCGCCGAAGGAGAGGAAATAGCGCTCGTCCTCCTCGACGAAGACCCGGTCGCCGCCGCGCAGGAGGGTGTCGAGGCGGGGGTTGTTCAGCAGGGTGTCGACCGAGGTGCCATAGATGCTCTGGCCGCGCACCAGCCGGATCTGCGGGTTGTTGAGGCTGGCGCTGATGCCGCCGCCCGCCGAGATCAGCCCCATCACCGTGTAGTTGCGGTCGGGCATCGGGTAGGTGCCGGGCTGGGCGACGCCGGAGACCAGGTCCACCGAGTTGTTGCGCCCCTCGGCCATCGCCAGTTGCACCTGGGCCGACGGCACCACCGGCTCCAGCGCCTCCTGCAGCCTGGCCCGGGCCAGGTCCGGGGTCAGCCCGTTGACGTTCACATCGCCCACATAGGGCATGAAGATGGTGCCGTTGGCGGCCACCTTCATGTCCTGCAGCTGCACCATCTTCTGTTCCGCCGCGGTCAGCAGCGAGTTATCGTTGCTGTCCCAGATGCTGAGCGACAGGAGGTCGCCGGGCTGGATGATCTGGGTCTTTGCGCCCTGGTGGCCGTGCAGCCAGCCGAGCCGCTCCTGTTTGCCGGTCGGCGGCCAGGCTGCCACCGCCGGCAG
This sequence comes from Leisingera sp. JC11, assembly GCF_040704725.1. Classification (NCBI taxonomy): domain Bacteria; kingdom Pseudomonadati; phylum Pseudomonadota; class Alphaproteobacteria; order Rhodobacterales; family Roseobacteraceae; genus Leisingera; species Leisingera sp. JC11. The sequence continues at coordinate 20,434 of NZ_JBFCVS010000035.1, read as the reverse complement.
CAGCGCCCGGTTCACCTTGTAGAGCGCGAAATTGGCATCCGCCTCGCCCGATTCCTTCAGGATCTCCTCGCTGGCGGGGGCGCCGCCGGGCAGGCGGGAGCAGGCTGCGGGCAGAAGGCAGAGGCCGGCAGCGGCCAGCCAGGGAAGAAGTTTCAGCATCGGGAGCCTGCCCTTGAAGCGCTCGGGGGCCCGCCGCGGCATCTGCCGGGGGAACCGCTTTGATTTTTGTCCGCGCAAAGGATACTGGGCTGGGCCAGAGGGTTCAACAGGAACGGGCAGCAGGGATGGCGAAACACGCCGTATTGGTTCTGGGCGCAACAGGGCGCATCGGACGGCTGCTGCAGCTGTGCCCGCCCGACGGCCTGGCGCTGCGGCTGCAGGCGCGCCGGGCACCGCCCCGGAACAGCACCGGAGACTGGCGCATTTTCGAGCCGCTGGCGGAGTCGGCGGCGCTGGCGCGCGCCGCAACAGGCGCGGCTGCGGTGCTCTGCCTGGCGGGACCGGTGCCCGGACGCGGCGCCGGGGAGATGGCGGATCATATCCATCTGGGCGAAGCGGCGGTGCGCGCGGGCGCCGCGGCGGGTGCGCGGGTGCTGCTGGCCTCTTCGGCGGCGGTCTATGGCGCCGGATCCGGCCTGCTGGCCGAAGGTGCCCCGCTGCGTCCCGCCAGCGCCTATGGCGAAGCCAAGGCAGAGATGGAGGCCCGCGCCGCTGCGCTGGGGGCAGAACTGGGGGTGCCGGTCTGCTCCCTGCGGATCGGCAATATCGCCGGCTTCGACGCGATCCTTGGCGGCTGGCGGCCGGGCTTCACCCTGGACCGGTTCGCAGATGGCGCCACCCCGCGGCGCAGCTACATCGGGGTGCAGTGCCTGGCGCAGGTGCTGGGCGCGCTGCTACAGGCGCCGGAGCTGCCGCCCGCGCTGAATGCCGCGCAGCCCGGCACGGTGGAGATGGCGGCGCTGTTGCAGGCGGCGGGCCGACCCTTTGGCACCCGCCCGGCGCCGCCCGCGGCGATCCCGGAGGTGGCGCTGAATGTGGCCCGCCTGCAGGCGCTGCTGCCCGCGTCGCTGGCCGCGGCGGATGCGGGCGCCATGGCGGCAGAATGGACGGCATTAGAGCCGCAACTGTACGAGGAGCAGAGCCGCCGATGACCTGGCGCAAACGGATTTTCGACCTTTTCTTTGCCAGCCTGCTGATCGTGGTGCTGGGCCCCATTCTGCTGCTCCTGCTGCTCTGGCTCCTGTGGAAGGAGGGGCGGCCGCTGTTCTATGTGGCGGAGCGGATGAAGGGGGTGGATCAGCCTTTCATGCTCTGGAAGCTCAGGACCATGACGGTGGTGGAGACAGACACCGGTGTGTCGGGCGGCGACAAATCGGCCCGCATCACCCGCACCGGCGCCTGGCTGCGCAGCAAGCGGCTGGATGAGTTTCCGCAGCTGTGGAACATCCTGAGGGGCGACATCTCCTTTGTCGGGCCGCGCCCGCCCCTGCGCCAGTATGTCGAGGCGCATCCGGAGCTTTATGCGGACGTTCTGAAATCGCGCCCCGGCGTCACCGGCCTCGCCTCGATCACCTATCACAAGCATGAGGCAGCGCTGCTCGCGCGCTGCGAAAGCCCGCAGGAGACGGATGCGGTCTATTCCCGACTTTGCGTGCCGATGAAGGCGCGGCTGGACCTGATCTACCAGCGCCATCAGAGCATGTGCTTTGATTTCGACATCGTGTTCCAGACCATTGGCAATATATTCCGCCGGGGGTAGACACGGTTTTAATGATTCCCGCATAGCCTGCGCCATCCGGCTGGGGCAGGCTGTCCGGGCGGGCCGGGCCATCCGGCGGGTTTCCGCCGTCGGCCGTTTTGCGGAACAGGGGAAGCCGGCTATGATAGAAACTGTGTTTTATGGGCCGCGCACCGGATTTCAGCGCATCGGGGCCGTGTTTGATACACTTTTTTCTGCTATCCCGCAGCAGGGCGCTGCCGGACCAGGCAAACGGAAATACAGCAGGGCAGGAATGCAGGCACTCAAGGGCAAACAGGCATGTACAACCTGATCAGCGCGCTGTCGCGCAAGCAGAAATCCTACGTCTTCCTGGCTGTGGATCTGGGGCTGCTGCCGCTGGCGCTGCTGTTCACCCTTGAGGTGCAGCCGCTGCCCGATCCTGCGCTGGCCACCCTGGGGCAGCTCCTGCCGGTGCTGCCCTATGTGATGGCCGCCGCCGCCGCGCTGATCCTGTGGCTGGGGCTGCCTTATGTGCAGCTCAACGCCTATGAGCGCCACGCCGCGGCGCAAAGCGCGCTCCTGGCGGGCGGCACCGCGCTGGTGCTGGCGGCGCTCACCGCCGCCTTCGGGCCGCCGCTGGGCTCGGGCACTCATGTGGTGTTTGCAATCTGCTATTTCCTGTCCATGGTGGCCACCCGCGCCGCAATGCTGCAGCTGGTGCTGATGATCTACCGCCGCGCCAAGCCGCGCTGCCGGGTGCTGATCTACGGCGCCGGCACCACCGGCACCCAGCTGGCGCAGGCGCTGAAGGCGCATGACGGCATCGATCCGGTGGCCTTTGCCGATGACAATTCCTCGCTGCAGGGGCTGACCCTGGTCGGGCTGCCGGTCTATGCGCCGGCCCGGATTGCCGAGATCGTGCAAGTGCGCCAGATCCGCCGGGTGCTGCTGGCGATGCCGTCGCAGAGCCAGCCGCGCCAGGCGCAGATCACCCAGCGGCTGCAGAAGCTGGGGCTGGAAGTGCAGGCGCTGCCCTCCTTCGCCCAACTCATTGGCGAGGAGGCGCTGGTCGACAAGCTGACGCCGGTGGCGCCGCAGGCCTTCCTGGGCCGGGCCGCGCGCGACGTGCCGCTGCAGGAAGCGGCCGGCTCCTACCAGGGCAAGGCGGTGCTGGTCTCCGGCGCCGGCGGCTCGATCGGCTCGGAGCTGTGCCGCCAGGTGCTGGCCTGCCGCCCGTCGAAACTGGTGCTGTTCGAGCTTTCGGAACTGGCGCTTTACACCGTGCATCAGGAACTGGGGCCGCTGGCCGCCGATGCGGGCATCGAACTGGTGCCGGTCTTGGGCTCGGTCACGGATCCGCGCCAGGTGCGGATGGTGCTCAATGCCCATGAGGTGCAGGTGGTGCTGCATGCGGCGGCCTATAAACATGTGCCGCTGGTCGAGGCAAACCCGCTGCCGGGGCTCGCCAACAACGTGTTCGGCACCCAGACCCTAGCCCGCGCCTCGGCGCGCGCGGGCGTCGAGCGCTTCATCCTGATTTCCTCCGACAAGGCGGTGAACCCGGCCAATGTGATGGGCGCCTCCAAACGGATGGCAGAGCTGGTGGTGCAGGATCTGGCCACCCGCTTCGGCAACGGCACGGTGTTCACCATGGTGCGCTTCGGCAATGTGCTGGGATCAAGCGGCTCGGTGGTGCCGCTGTTCCAGGAGCAGATCAGCCGCGGCGGCCCGGTTACTGTGACCGATCCGAACGTGAAACGCTTCTTCATGACCATCAGCGAAGCGGTGCAGCTGGTCTTGCAGGCGGGCGACATGGCCAAGGGCGGCGAGGTCTTCGTGCTCGACATGGGCGAGCCGGTGCCGATCCTGCAGCTGGCCCGCCAGGTGATCGAAAGCGCCGGCCACACGGTGCGCGATGCGGAGCACCCGGAGGGCGATATCGCCATTGAGATCATCGGCCTGCGCCCCGGCGAGAAGATGGAGGAAGAGCTTACCTTAAGCGAGGAGCTGATCCATACCCGCCATCAGAAGATCTTCTGCGCCCGCGAGACGGTGCTGTCGGAGATCGAGGTGGCCGGCTTCCTGCGCAGCCTGCGCCAGGCGGTGGCGGCGGGCGACGAGGCGGCGGCGCTGCAGGTGGTGCGGCACTGGGTCGAGGGCTATTGCCAGCCGCCGGCCGAGGAGCGCAAGAGCTCCTGATCCGCCCGCCGGCGGCAGGCCGGATCAGGCCCGGGGTGCGGCCCGGGCGCAGCAATGGCCGCGAAACCGCGGCCCCCGGCGCTGGCGGCAATTGATCCGCCGCCGCACCCATGGTCTAAGCGGGCAACAGACAACAGGCCGGGACAGCGGAGACCGGCGGCAGGCAGTTCCATGAGGCAGGTTTCCCCGTGACCCCGATCAAGACCCTTCTGCACAGCACCGGAGCTTTGGTGCCGGCCGCGGCGGCGCTGCTGTGCCTCAGCGCCGTGCCGGGGCAGGCGGAGGTGCCGGAGATCACCCGTGACGATCCGCAGGCGGCCCCGGGGACTGAGGCCGCGGCGCCGCGGCTGAAGCCGCTGCCGCCGCCCAGCCTCAACTTCTACGGCAGCCCCGGCATCATCGACATGCCAAGCGCCGAAATGCTGCCCGACGGCCAGTATGCGGTCACCTATTCCTGGTTCGCCGGCACCTCGCGCTACAACATCACCTTCCAGGCGCTGCCCTGGCTGTCGGCCTCCTTCCGCTACAACGGCATCCAGACCAACGGCGCGCCGATCGGCGGCTTCGAGACCTATTACGACCGCGGCTTCGACGTGCGCGCCCGGCTCTGGCGCGAGCGGCGCTGGCTGCCCGAGGTCACCATGGGGCTGCAGGATTTTGCCGGCACCGGCATTTATGCGGCGGAATATTTCGTCGCCACCAAGAGGTTTGAGGCCGCCGCCCTGGGCTGGGGCCGCGGGCCGGGCCGGCTGAAGGTCTCGGCCGGGCTTGGCTGGGGGCGGCTCGGCAGCCACGGCGCCATCGGCTCCACCGGCAGCCGCCCGTCCTTCGTGGCCGGCGATACCGGCGGCGAGCTGGCCACCGACCAGTGGTTCCGCGGCGATGTGGCGCCCTTTGCCGGCTTTGAATGGCAGCCTGATGAGCGCTGGAGCCTGAAGGCGGAATATTCCACCGATGCCTATGAGCTGGAAACCGGGGCGCCCGATGTCTTCGAGCGCAAATCCTCGCTGAACTACGGGGTGGAATACCAGTATTCCGACCGGGTGCGGCTGGGGGCCTATTACCTCTACGGCTCCGAGATCGGCGTCACCGCGCAGATCCAGCTCAATCCGAAACACCCGCCCACCCCGATGGCGGTGCCGGCGCCGCACCCCATCATCCCGCGCAGCCAATGGGCGACGGAAGACGCGCACTGGCGCCAGGACTGGGCCGGCAGCGCGCCCAAGTCCCGCAAGATCCGCGACCTGGCCGCCGAGGCGCTGAAGGCAGACGGGCTGGTGCTGGAGGCGATCACCCTGACCGGCACCACCGCCGAGCTGCGCTACCGCAACAACCGCTACCGCTCGCAGAGCCAGGCGGCGGGCCGCGCCGCCCGCGCCCTGGCCCAGACGCTGCCGCCCTCGGTGGAGACCTTCCGGCTGGTGCCTGTGCGCCGCGGCATCGGGCTCTCGGCAATCGAGGTCCGCCGCTCCGACCTGGAAGCGCTGGAGTTCGACCCGGAAGCATCCGACGCGCTGATGGCCGCCGCCGGGGTGCAGGATGCCGGGCAGCTGCCCGCGGATGCCCTGTTCTCGGCCGAGCTGTACCCGGCCTTTGCCAGCTCCGTCAGCCCCTATACCCAGCCCGCCTATTTCGACCCCGAAAAGCCGTTCCGGATCGATGCCGGCCTCGATTTCGCCGCCTCCTATGCGCCGGCCCCGGGCTGGCGCATCGCCGGCACCATCCGCCAGCGGCTGGCCGGCAATGTGAAGAACGGCCGCGCCTCCAACTCGGTGCTGCCGCATGTGCGCACCGACCAGAGCGAATACGCCCAATACGGCACCACCCTGGAGAACCTCTATGTGAGCCGCCTGTGGAAGCCGCGCCGCAACCTCTATGCCCGCGCCACCGCGGGCCTGTTCGAGGCGATGTACGGCGGCATCTCCGGCGAGGTGCTGTGGAAGCCGGTGAACAGCCGCGTCGGCTTCGGGCTGGAGGCCAACTATGTGGTGCAGCGCGATTTCGACCAGCGGTTTTCGTTCCGCGATTACAAGACCTTCACCGGCCACGCCTCGGCCTATGCGGAGCTGGGCAAGGGCTATCTGCTGCAGCTCGATGCGGGCCGCTACCTGGCCGGCGATTACGGCGGCACCTTCAGCCTGAACCGGGAGTTCGACAACGGCTTCCTGGTCGGCGCCTTCTTCACCCTGACCGATGTTTCGGCCGAGGATTTCGGCGAGGGCTCGTTTGACAAGGGCTTCCGCTTCCGGATCCCTGTCGACTGGCTCTTGGGCAAGCCGTCACGCTCCGGCTTCGGCCTGACCATCCGCCCGACCCAGCGCGACGGCGGCCAGCGGGTCGGGGTCCCGGACCGGCTGTACGGGCCGGTGCGCGAGGCCCACCGCAAGAGCCTGGAAGACCAGCGCGCGAGGTTCTGGGAATGAGCATGATCCGGATGACCACGGCCGCCCTGGCCGCCGCGCTGCTGCTGGCGGGCTGCAGCAAGGGCCCGGAAAAGACCCAGGCCGAGCTGGAAGTGGTGCAGGCGGTGGCGGAGCAGTTCAAACGCCGCCGCAACGCGCCGCCGCCGCCGCCCAAGCTGACCCGGGCGCTCCTGGACCGGGAGACCCAGGCCTATATCGAGGTCACCATCGAGAACCGCGAGGTCACGGCCTACCTGACCCGTGCCCTGGCGCGCCGCGACAGCCATCCCGGCGAAATCGAGGTCTGGCGCACCCAGGACAATGTCTCGGTTGCCCTGCGGCAGGGCATGGTGATTGCCACCCGCGGCCTGGGCGGCGGGCTGTTGTCGGCGCAGGTGCCGGCTGCAGACGGCGCGGGCGGGCCGGCGCGCGGCGGCGGCCGGCGTTATACCGTGCGCGCCGAGGGCAACGGCCAGCGGGAGCTGAACCTGGCCTGCAGCCTGCACGACCTGGGCCCGGAGGCAGTGGAAATTGTCGAGATCACCCATCCCGCCCGCCATCTGCAGGAGCGCTGCGAAGGGGTCGGCGGGGCGGTGGTCAACGACTACTGGGTTGATTCCCGCCCCGGGCGCGCCCGGGTCTGGCAGTCGCGGCAATGGGCGGGCCCGGAGATCGGATATGTTCGAATCCGCCAGCTGCGGCTGTAACGCCGCGCGGCTTTGCCGCTCCGTCCCCGCGGCTTTGCCGCAACGGGCGGGAAAAATCCGCAATGCAAACGGGATTTCAACAGTTTTGCCGCTATTCCATACGTTGAAATAACCATCTGCCTCCCATAAGGTCGCCTCAACGCACCTGTCACAGTTCTCCAAAGGAGTTTGAAAATGAAAAATCTTCTGACTGCCCTGACCCTGGCCGCACTGGCTTCGGCAACTGCCGTTTCGGCACAGGAAACCGCACCGGCACCGGCCGGCGCAAACGGCGGCCTTCTCGGCACCGGCCTGAGCGCAGGCGCCGTTGCCGGCGCAGTGGCTGGCCTGGTGGTGATCGGTGTTATTGCCAACGACGACGATTCCGTCAGCACCACCACCACCACCACCACCGAATGATCCCCTGCCGGGCCTTGGGCCCGGATCCGGGAACAGAAGCCGCGAAACGGGCCTCCACAGGCCCGTTTTTTATTTGTGCGCGGCCCCCCTTCGGCACACTGGCGGCACCCCCGCGGCTTGCCCCGCTGCGGGCAGGGGGGTATCACCGCCGGACCCCATGCCCCTGCGCCGCGGCGCAGCCCAACCGGAGAGCCGTCGGCCCGTGCTGTCATCCCTGCTGCAAAAATTCGGGCCGCAAAAATCCGGGCGGGGCGCCCGCTCTGCGGAGCCGGCGCCCGGGGAGCCGCTTTGCGTGATCGGCGATGTGCACGGCTGCCTGGAACTGCTGGAGCGCATGCTGGCGCAGGTGCCGCAGGATCACCGGATCGTGCTGGCCGGCGATTACATCGACCGGGGCGAGCAGAGCGCCGAAGTGCTGAGATACCTCTGCGCGCGCCCGGAGCTGACCTGCCTGAAGGGCAATCACGAGGACATGCTTTTGCGCTTCCTGCGCGATCCCGGGCGCGAGGGCGGCCGCTGGATCAGAAACGGCGGTCTGCAGACCCTGGCCTCCTTCGGTGTTCCGGGTGTGCGGCCGCAGATGAGCGCAGCGGCGCTGCGCGATTGCCGGGACCATCTGCAGGAGCGGATGGGGGCGGCGCTGATTGCCTGGGCCGCCGGGCTGGAGGCCTCGCTGGTGTCGGGCAATGTGCTGGCGGCGCATGCCGGCGCGGACCCGCACACCGCCGCGGACCGGCAGGCAGAGGAGGTGCTGATGTGGGGGCACCCGGCGTTCTTGCGCACTCCGCGCCGCGACGGGGTCTGGGTGGTGCACGGCCATACCATCGTCGCTGAAGCGGCGGCGGCGCAGGGCCGGATTGCCATCGACACCGGCGCCTATGCCAGCGGCATCCTGTCGGCGGTCTGCCTGGCGGACGGGGCGGTGCGTTTCCTGCAGGCCAGGCGCTGACGCAGACCGGTGCAGCCCGGACACGGGGTGGTGGCAAAGCTGCAACACGCGGCGGCCGGAAGTTGCGCGCATTTTAGAAAAGTGTTAACGGATTTTGCAGGGGGGGGGCGAACTCCAACCAGTTGAGGCCGAGCAATGAAAACTATTCTGACTGCTGCAGGCGCTGCAATTGCTGCGCTCTGCCTGACCCTGACTGCCGCCTTTGCCATGGGCAACGGCCATGGATACGGGATCGGCAATGGCAATGGCGGCAACAATGGAAACGCCGGCGGCAACGGCTGGAACAACGGCGTCGGCAATCCGCATAGAGTGCCGGAAATCGACGCCGGAACCGGCCTGCTGACGCTGGCGGCTGTGGCCGCCGCCCTGGCCCTGGCCTGGGAAGTGAACCGCCGCCGCCGTGCCTGACGCCGCATGCGCTTTTCTTTCCTGACATTGCACCGCCAGCTCCCAGGAGCCGGTCCAGGCGCCGGCAGACCGGCCCGGGCAGCAGCCTGCCCGGCGCCGCAGCGGCCGTTTCCGGCCCGAAACCGGAAGTGTCAAAACCGCCGCTTAAAATTGTTGCATACTGCATGTGTTGATCTTGCATCGCTCCCTCAATGCGGACGCAAACCACTTAAGCATTTGAAATTTATGGATGTTTAGAGATGCGGGATTTTGCGCTGACGGTCTGTGCAATCGATGAACCCAGCAGGGAGGGCAGCCGGCTGGCCGCCGGATTTTATGCCCGCACCGGCAAGCGGGCCTTCGACATCGGCTTTGCCCTGCTGCTGCTGCCGGTTCTGGTGCCGGTCATCCTGGTTTTGTGGAGTGCGGTGCGCTGCGACGGCGGCGCGGGGTTTTTCGGGCATGCCCGGATCGGCCGGAACGGCAAGCCGTTCAGGTGCTGGAAGCTGCGCAGCATGGTGCCCGATGCCGAAGCCCGGCTGCAATCCCACCTGGACGCCCATCCCGCGGCGGCCGCGGAATGGAGGCGCAGCCACAAGCTGTCCGATGATCCGCGCGTCAGCCGGCTGGGCCGTGTCCTGCGCAAGACCAGCCTGGATGAGCTGCCGCAGATCTGGAATGTGCTGAAGGGCGAGATGAGCTTTGTCGGCCCGCGCCCCATCGTCACCAGGGAACTGGCCAGATACGGCAGCAGCGCCCCGGCCTATCTGGCCCAGAAGCCCGGCATCACCGGATTGTGGCAGGTCTCCGGGCGCAATGATATCAGCTATGATGAGCGGGTGGCGCTGGACGTGGCGTATCTCACCCGGCGCAGCTTCCTCAAGGATTTGAAAATCATCGCCAAAACCGGTCTGGCGGTGATCGGCACCACCGGCCGCTGATCGGCGGCGGCCTTTCTTCTTGCAGCAGCCGCGTGTATGCCGGGGCTGACGCATCGCTGCGGGTCTCACGGGTTTCGGGTCATCATGAAACAATCGCCTTTGAACGAAGCTTCCTTCCCCCTGCGGCGCCCTGCGCCCGCAGAGGCGCCGGATGATGACGTCATCGATCTGGGCGTTCTGATTGCCACCCTGTGGCGCGGCAAGTGGATCATGGCGCTGGCCACGATGGCGGCCATCTTCATCGGCGGGATCTATGCCTTTGTGGCGGCGGTGCCGCTTTACACCTCCAGTGCCGTGGTGATGCTGGAGACCAAGCAGCACAGCGTGGTCAATCTGCAAAGCGTCGTCAGCGGGCTGTCGGGCGATTACGCCGAGGTCAACTCCGAGCTGGAGGTGCTGCGGTCGCGCGGGCTGATGAGCAAGGTGGCGGACAAGCTGAAGCTGGCGGAGGATCCGGAGTTCAACGGCGCCCTGGCGGAGCCGTCTGCCCTGGCAACGCTGGTCCGGACGCTGAAGTCGGGGATCAAATCGCTGCTGGGCCTGCACCGCCCCCGGGTGCCGCTGCCGGAAGAGCTGGCGCAGCAGGTGCTCCGGGACAGCGTGGTCTCTGCCCTGCTGGGCAAGGTCGCGGTGCAGAACGTGCCCAACACCCTGGTGTTCCGGGTTGTTGTGGAGACTGAATCCGCCCGCAAGTCGGCGCTGATCGCCGACACCATCGTCGATCTCTACATCCTGAACCAGATCGAGGTGAAATTCGACGCCACCGAACAGGCGACAACCTGGCTGACCGCCCGGGTGGCGGAGCTGAAGGCAGAGCTGGAAACCGCCGAGGCCAGGGCCAATGAATTCAATGCCGGCACCGCGCTGGTGTCGCCGGAGGCGCTGCAGGCGCAGGAGGTGCAGCTGAAGGACCTGCGCGAGCGCATTGCCCTGGCCGGCACCGCCGCGGAGACCGCCCGGGCGCGCTATGACGGGCTGCGCGCGGCAGCGACCCGGGAAGCACAGGCCGAAATCAGCCAGGACCGGCAGCTGCAGCGCCTGCTGGCGCAAACCGGCACTGATGCGGGGGATGCTGCCTTTGACACCGCTTTCCAGCGGCTGCTGGCCCGCGCCGCGCTGGACGCCCGCCGCGCCGCCCAGCAGCAGCAGACGCTGATGCAGTCGGAAGCAGAGCTGTCCCGGCAGACCGCCCGCCAGGGCGAAGACCTGATCACCCTGCAGCAGCTCAGCCGCGAAGCGGAAGCGGTGCGGCTCTTGTATGAGTATTTCCTGACCCGCCTCAAGGAGACCTCGGCCCAGGAGGGCATCCAGAAGGCCGACAGCCGCCTGCTGTCGCGGGCGGTGATCCCGCTGTTCCCGTCAGCGCCGCGAAAGTCCCTGATCCTGGCGGTGAGCGGCCTCCTGGGGCTGCTGCTGGGGGCCGGCGCGGTGCTGCTTCTGGAGGCGCAGCGCAAGGGCTACCGCTCGGCCCGGGATCTGGAACACAAGACCGGTTACAGCGTGCTGGGGCAGATCCCGGTGTTCCCGGCCAGCGGGCGCCGCAAGGTGCTGGAATACCTGGCCGAGAAACCCTCCTCTGCCACGGCGGAGGCGGTGCGCAACCTGCGCACCTCGCTGACGCTGTCCAATGTGGACACCCCGCCGCAGGTGGTGGTGATGACCTCCTCGCTGCCCGGCGAAGGCAAGACCACCAACGCGCTGGCGCTGGCGCAGAATTTTGTTGGCATCGGCAAGAAGGTGCTGCTGGTCGAGGGCGACATCCGGCGCCGGACCCTGACCGCGCAGCTCAATAATGTGCCGCCGCAGGGCATCGTTTCGGTGCTGGCAGGCGATGTGCCGCCCGAAGACGCGGTGTTCCGGGAGCCGCTCTTGGGCTGCGACGTGCTGGCGGGGGAACAGACCTCGGCCAATGCCGCCGACCTGTTTGCCTCGGAGCGGTTCCGCGCCTTCCTGCAGCAGATGCGGCAGCGCTATGACCTGATCCTGATCGACACGCCGCCGGTGCTGGCCGTCTCTGATGCCCGGCTGATTGCGCGCCATGCGGATGCGGTGCTCTTGACGGTGAAATGGGACGGCACCTCAGAACAGGATGTGGCGGAAACCCTGCGCCTGTTCCACACCGACAACCAGCGCCTGACCGGGATGGTGCTGGGCCAGATCAACACCCGCCGGATGAAGCAGTACGGCTACAGCTACGGCGAGTACGGCGCGAAGTACTACGCCAGCTGAGGCCTCCCGCCTGCGGCAATACCTTGCAGGAACGGCGCGCCCCCAATGGGGGCGCCGTTCGCTTTCTCAAGCCAGGGCGCAGGCCCGCAGCCGCAATCAGTTGGTGCTGACGGTGCTGGTGGTGGCGGGGGTGGAGCCGCCGCCTGCCGCCGCAGCCACTCCAGCCGCCGCCGCAGCGGCGCCCAGGGCCGGGGCCACCAGCGGCACGAAGCCGGTGATGCCTTCGTCTTCGGCGGCGGCGGCGGCATCGTCCAGATCCAGCAGCCCGGTGCATTCCTCGCGGCTGTCCTGGCTCCGGGCCGCGCGGTTGCGGTCTTCTTCGCAGTCCTCCTCCCCGGTTGCGGGGGCGGCGGTCTGGGCGGCAGCGCCGACTGCCGACAGCGCCAGCGCCAAAAGGGCCATCCGGATCATCGTTGAATCTCCTAAACCTATTTGGCATCAGCCTATCATGCCCGCCTTGCCCTGAGAATGCTGCACTGCTGCAGAAGCCCTTCAAGGCTGCTTTTTCTGCTGTGCTGCGGCGGGAAAGCCCCGTCCGGCAGGGGACCCCGGCACCCTGCCGGGCGGGGCTGCGGGCAAGGGTTGCAGCGCCGCCGGAAAACCGCAAAGAGACAGGCAGATTCGCCACAGGCGGAAGACAATTCGCCCGGTCCCGCCCGGCGGCGGGACAGCCCGCCGGAAAACGGATATGGGGAAGCGGGCCACAAGCGGTTTTTTAAGCGCCATGAGACAACGGACACTCCAGGGACGGCAGAGGCTGCTGGCAGCGCTGGCGCTGGCGGCCGCCCCGCTGCCGCTCGCGGCGCAAACTGTGTCCACCTACGGCACGCCGGGCCTGATCGAAATCCCGACAGCCGAGATGTTCGAGGATGGCGCCCTGGTCTTTACCGCAGGGGGGTTCGACGGAACACTGCGCAGCACCATGACCTTCCAGATGCTGCCCTGGGTGCACGGCAGTTTCCGCTACGGTGCCATCAAGGGGCTGTCGAGTGTGCATAACCGCCTCTACGACAGGAACTTCGACATCCATTTCCGCCTGCGGCGGGAGAGCCGCAGCGGCCCTGCGATTGTCCTTGGCCTGCGCGACTTCGGCGGCACCGGTGTCAATGCCGCAGAATATATCACCGCGACCAAGACCTTCCGGGACCGGCTGAAGCTCACCGGCGGCATCGGCTGGGGCCGGATGGCCGGGCGCGGCAGCTTTTCCAACCCGCTGGGGCTGCTGTCGGACCGGTTCAAAACACGGGAAGCCTCCGGAGCGGGCGGCATCTCGGAGACCGGCCAGCTGGATTTCGGCAATTGGTTCCGCGGCGATGCGGCGCTGTTCGGCGGCGCCAGCTGGGCCTGGAACGACCGGTTGACCCTGCTCGCGGAATATTCGCCGGACCTTTATACGCAGGAAACATCCAGAGCCGGCTTTGAGGTCAATTCGCCGTTCAACTTCGGTGCCCAGTACCGGTTCAAAAACGGCGCGCAGCTGACCGCATCCTACATGTACGGCAGCACCCTGGGGGTCAGCTACAGCTATTTCATCGACCCGCGCCAGAGCGTGGCGCCGGGCGGGCAGGGGGCGGCGCCGCCGCCCTTGCTGCCGGTGGACCAGGCGGCGCTGGCCAGCTGGAACCTGCCGGACGCGCCCGCCGCCGCCGCCCGCCGCCGCCAGGTGCTGGCGCGGCAGCTGCAGCAGGAGGGGCTGCGGCTGGTCTATCTCGAGAGCGAAAGGGACAGCCTGCGCATCGGGGTGGAGAACGGGCGTTACGGCCAGGCCGCCCAGGCCATCGGCCGCACCGCCCGGGTGCTGGCCAACACCCAGCCCGCAGGCGTGCAGGCCTTTGACATCGCGCTGATGGCAAACGGGGTGCCGCTCAGCGCGGTGCGGATTGCCCGCAATGACCTCTATGAGCTGGAGCATGACCCCGACGGCGCCTGGCGCAGCTTTGCCCGCGCCGAAGTCTCCGACAGCATTTCCCTGGTCAAGGGCGGCTTCACAAGCGGTGCCTATCCGCATTTCAGCTACCGTTTCGGCCCCTATCTGCAGGCGTCCTTCTTCGACCCCGACAAGCCTTTCCGCTATGAGGCCGGGGCCCAGCTGGGGCTGGATTACACGCTGTCGCCGGGGCTGACCCTGTCCGCCGGGCTGCGCCAGCCCGCGGCCGGCAATCTGGACGACAGCCAGCGGCAGTCCAACTCGGTGATCCAGCGGGTGCGCTCAGACTGGGGGCTTTATGCGCAGCAATCCGACCTGCGCATCGAGCATCTGACCGGCGAATACATCTGGCGGCCCGGCGAAAACCTCTATGCCCGCGCCACGCTGGGCTATCTGGAAACCATGTACGGCGGGCTGTCGGGGGAACTGCTGTGGTTCCCGGCCAACAGCCGCCTGGCGCTGGGGGCGGAGCTGAACTATGTGCGCCAGCGCGACTTCGACGTGCTGTTCGGCTTTCAGGACTATTCCACCCTGACCGGCCATCTGTCGGCCTATTACGATCTGCCGGGGGAGTATCACGCCCAGATCGATGCCGGCCGCTACCTGGCGGGCGATTACGGCGCCACCGTCACGCTGGACCGGGAATTTGCCAATGGCTTCAAGGTCGGCGCTTTCTTCACCCTGACTTCGGTGGGGTTCAGCGACTTCGGCGAGGGCAGTTTCGACAAGGGGATCCGGCTGGAAATACCAATTTCCTGGCTGACCGGCCGCCCGTCGCGCGACCGGCTGGCGCAGGTGATCCGCCCGGTGCTGCGCGATGGCGGCGCCCGGCTCAACGTGCGCAACCGGCTTTACGGCGTCACCCGAGAGGCGCGCGCCCAGCAGCTGGTCCGGGGTTGGGGGAGGTTCATGCGATGAAACGGCTCTGCAGTGCCCTGCTCACCCTGCTGCTGTCCTGCGGCGAGGCCCAGGACGATCTCGACCTGTTGCGCGGCGCGCTGCAGCCCGATGCACCCCGGTTCCACCCGCGCGCCTCGGCGCTGGCCTCTGTCCGGCCGATCCCGCCGCGGCTGGAGGTGTCTTTCCCGAGCCGCGACCTGAGCGGTGTCATGCTCTTGGAGACCGAGCGCGCAGGCGTGCAGACCTGGCTCACCGCCGATGGCGCGACAATCACGCTGCAGCGGGGGTTCCTGACGTCGGCCAAGGGCTTCGGCTCCGGCCTGGCGGCCTCAGACGTGCAGCACAGCGCGGATCTGGTGCTGGCCGCGCGGGAGGGCACCGTGGAGCGGTTTCACAGTTTCCTCAATGGCAACGACCAGATCGAGCTGCACGCCTACCGCTGCGCGGTCACGCATGCGGGCGCGGACACTATCTTCCTGCGCGGGGAGCCGGTGGCGGTGCAAAAGCTGGAGGAGCGCTGCCACGGGCTGGCGGAAAACTTCACAAATACCTATTGGATCCGGCAGGGGGCAGTGTTGCAGTCCTCGCAGTGGACCGGCAGTTTCCTGGGCAACCTCTTCATGAAGACGGTGCCGGATGAGAGTTGAACGACAGTTGATTGGAGGACGCACCGTGCGCCGCATTTCCCTTGCCCTTAGCGCCCTGGCCCTGGCCGCCCTGGCCTCCGGCTGCTCGACCATCTACCGCAGCCCCGCCGTGAAGGCCGGCGTGTCGGATGCCGGCAAGGTGCGGGTGGTGGCGGTGACGCCGGAAACCGTGCTGGTCGCCAACCGCGCCGCCTATCAGCCTAAGACACTGCCGGCAGTCTTCGGGATCTCCGCAGGCTCCGGCGCCGGCGCCAGCCCGCGCGGGGCAGGCACCCTGCCGCAGGCGCCCTCCTCCCAGGACGGCAGCCGTCAGGGGCTGCGGCTGGATCCGCCGCCCAGCATCGATCCCGGCCCCTATACCATCGGCACCGGCGATGTGCTGGTGCTGTCGACCCCGTCGACGCAGGGCACCGTGGCAGAGCTGTCCGGCCTGCTGGCGGCGCAGAACAGCCGCAACGGCTACACGGTGCAGGATGACGGTTCGATCAACATTCCGGACGTGGGCCGGGTGCGGGTTGCCGGCCTCACCGTGGACGAGGCCGAGGCGCTGTTGTTCCAGCGGCTGGTGGAAAGCCAGATCGACCCGACCTTCAGCCTCGAGGTGTCCGAGTTCAATTCCCGCCGGGTGTCGATCGGCGGCGCCGTTGGCCAGCCCGGCGTCTACCCCATCACCCTGACGCCGCTCACCCTGGGCGAGGCGCTGGCCGCCGCAGGCTCGGTCTCGGTCGCGGATATCGACACCAGCTCGGTCCGGATCTACCGCGATGGCGCCATGTACCAGATCCCGCTCGAGGATCTCTATGCCCGCCCGGCGCTGCAGCGCCTGCCCCTGCTGGCGGATGACTCGGTGTTTGTGGACACCGATTACGATCTCAGCCGCGCCGAGCGTTATTTCACCCAGCAGATCGAGCTGCAGAGAGCCACGCTGGCAGGCCGCCGCGCCGCCATCGACGAGCTGACCGCCGCGCTGACCCTGCGCCGCGCCGATCTGGACGAGCGCCGCGACAACTTCTCCCAGGCGCTGGAGCTGGACGCGGTGGAGCGCGATTACGTCTATCTCAGCGGCGAGGTCCGCACCCAGGGCCGCTACACGCTGCCGTTCGGGCGCAAGGCCATGCTGGCGGATGCGCTGTTTGACACCGGCGGCGGCATCGCCAAGGAGACCGGCGACGCCAGCCAGGTCTATGTGCTGCGCGCGGCGCAGGACGTGCGCGAGTTCGGCGCGGTCACCGCCTGGCATCTGGACGTGCGCAACGCCGCGCATCTGCCGCTGGCGGCCCGCTTCGAGCTGCGCCCCGGCGACATCGTGTTCGTGGCGGAAAACCCGGTCACCCGCTGGGGCCGCACCATCGACCAGATCACGCCGTCGCTGATCACCGCGCCGGTCAATGCGATTGCGGATTGACCCCGGCGGGCCGCCGGAACCGGGCCGACCTGCCGTATCCGCTGCAGAGAAAGCCCAAGAAAATGGCGGACAGCGGCAGGGTGATGGAGAAATATATCGGGTCCAGCGCCATGATGAACGGGTAGGACATGCAGAAGGCGGCCCCGGCCCGGGACACTGTATTGCCCTGCGCGGCGCTCTTGCGGACGTGCACGAAGAAGGAGGCCAGGGCCGCCAAGAACAGGAACAGGCCAATCACCCCCGCATCCAGGACAAGATTGATATAGCCCTGATGCGCGTTCAGGTCATGCGCCTCCTGGCCGCCAGTGGCGCCGCGGGTGTTGTAGCCCCAGCCCAGGATATTTTCCGGAATCGCCTGCAGCCCGGACTGCCAGTATTTGTCCCGGCCCGAGAATCCGCTGCCCAGCCCCAGGGCCGGATCGCTGAGCAGCAGCAGCTTGTCGCGGATATGGGCGAAGACACCGGTGCTCAGGAGCCAGTCGGCAAAGAAAAGGCCCAGAACCGCGGCACCGCCCAGGGTCAGGGTGATCGCCCGGCGCATCGGGTTTTCCGGAAGATAGTAGACGGTGGCAAATACCGTCAGGAACAGGATCGCTGCCCGGGAGGTTGAGATCAGCGCGCACAGGATGGCAATGCCCAGGGCAAGCAGCCGGAACCGGCCGGCCGTGCAATGCCCCAGCACCAGCACCGCCAGGCCCAGCTTGGCAAACTGGTTGGGCTGAATGCCGCCAAGCGTGAACCCCCAGCGGACCGGCAGCACGGCAAACAGGATGCCGGTAAAACCCGCCAGGATGATGCCGGCAATATGAAGGGTCTGCCCGGCCCTGATTTCCTGGCGGAAGGTCATGAAAAAGGCCGCCAGGATGAGGGCCGCCACCGCGGACAGCAGCGCATGGGCGGTCTGGTGCCCGAACAGGATTGCCGCGATGCAGGTCCAGAGAAAGAACAGGATGATGCAGCAATCCGTGAGGGTCGGGGCCAGCAGCCCCCTGAGCGGATTGCGCACCAGCAGCACCGGCAGCAGCAGCACTCCCAGCCCCAGGGCGATGACGGCGCTCGAGGCTGCGCTCTGGCTGTCCCAGTCGGTCAGGTTGCGGTAATGCGCCACCGACAGCACCAGGAACAGGCCCAGTGACACTCCAGCAGCTCGTCCGGCCTGCAGCTTCATCGCGCTCCCTTCCCCTTGCCCCTGTCAGAGATCTGCCGCGGGCGGCCCGGATCGTTTCTTCAGCAGGGGTGCAAGTCTCTTGGCACGGGGGCGGTCCAAGATCCAGACCCCGGCCGCGGCCAGCAGCAGGTAGACCCCGCCCCCCAGCAGCAAGGCGGCGGCAAGACGGCCCGGGGCGGGGGCGGCCTGCCCGTGCAGCATCGCCGCGGCGGCCGCAAAAGCGGCGGCGGAGGCGGCAAAGGGCGCCGCGACGGCGCGCAGGATCTCCGCCGCGGCCAGTTCGAAATTCCGCACCGTCAGCGCGATGGTGTAAGGCAGCGCAAAGACGGCCGTGGCAGCAAGCCCGGCGGCGGCCCCGGTCAGCCCCTGCAGCAGCGCGCCCGCCACCGCAAGGCAGAGGCCGCTGGCAAAGATGACCGCGGCCAGGCGTGTGCCCTCCATCGGGCGGCCCTGCGCGATCAGCACCGGGTTCACCAAGGGCGGCAGGATCTGGGCGTAGATGCCGAGGCAGATCCACAGGGCGGCCTCGCCCGCCGGCCGCCATTCTGCCCCCATCACCAGTTCGAACAGGTCCGGCGCACCGGCGGCGGCGAGCACAAAAAAGGGCAGTGTCACCAGCGATGCCAGCACCATCACGTCGAGCAGCCGCGCGGCAATCCGGCCGGGGTCCGTCAGCCGCGCGAACCCCGGCAGCATCATCTTGCTGACCGGCGTGCGCAGCACCTGTGTCAGCAGGCGGTTGACCTGCACCCCCAGCCGGAAATAGCCGGCCGCCGCCGGCCCCAGCATGCTGCCCAGGACGATCTCGACAATGCGCAGATTGCCCACGGTCAGGACCGCGCCGAGCACGACAGCCCCGGAAAAGCGGCACTGGGCCCAGGCGTCCTGGCGGTCGAACTGCCAGTCCGGGCGCCAGGCATTAAGAGACCAGAGCCCGGCGGTCTTGAAGATGGCTTCCGCCAGCACGAAGCCGATCACCGCCCAGATGCCGGCCCCCAGCATCAGCAGGCCGAGGCTGACCGCCACTGAGGCGGCAGAGACCGCCATCTGCAGGCCGGCCAGCTGGCGGAAGCCGGCCTGGCGGCGGATCAGCCCCTCATGTACCTGCCCGGGAGCCACGCACAGCGGCACCAGCGCGGCAACGGCAAAGGGCAGGACAGGCCCCAGCGCCGGGTTGCTGGCGCTGACGATCCAGCCGGTCCCGGCCAGCAGCAGTGCCATGGCCAGCCCGAACAGCATCGCCAGCCAGAAGGTGGTGGACAGCGACCGGGCGCTCAGCCCGGGGCGCTGGATCACCTGATCCGCCACGCCCCGCTCGACCACAAGGCGGCCAAGGAATCCCAGGCTGGTCGCCATCGCCGCGATCCCGAAGCTTTCCGGGGTCATGAACCAGGCAAAGGCAAAGAACGCCAGCGACTGGATCGCCTGCCGCCCGAACAGCTGAACCAGGGTCCAGAACGCCCCGGACAGGAAATGCCGGCCAAACCCTCCGGATGTGCTCATGCCCGCCGCCTCAGGCCGGCGCCCGGCGGCGGCGCAAGGCGCGTGCCGCAAGCGGGTCGCCGGCAAAGAAGGTTTCCAGCTCGGCCCGCAGCGCAGGATCGAGCCGGGTCTCCGGCAGCGAGACCTTTTCTGACACCGCTCCTTTCAGCCGGTCCCGCAGCGCGGTGCCCAGATAGGGCTTCAGCCGGTACTGGTAGAAGCGGGACCGGGAAAACCGGTGCGCAAGGGAGCCGCGCCGGGCCACCGCCTTGCCGCCGGAGGCATTGCTCACGCCGGAGGGGGCATGCGCCACCGGCCCGAGACCGAGAAAATCGCACACCGTCTGCAGCCCCGCCTGCCGGTCCGCAACATAGTCCTCGAAATGCAGGATCAGAATCTGGCTGCTGCCGTAATGGGCCTGCCAGGGTGCCAGCTGCCAGCTGTAGCGGCTGTAGTTGCGATAGGCGCTCTGCTGCCGCAGGGCGGTGTTCAGATCGCGGGTTTCCCGGCCCATGCCAACCTCGTGCTTGTAGTGGCTGATCATCCGTTCGATCGGGTCCCGCAGCAGGTAGATCAGTTTCAGATCCGGCCCCAGCAGCGCGCGCGCATGGCCGGCGGCGGCATGATCGGGGCGTTTGGCATAGGCGGTGGAGGCTTCGCCAGGCAGCCCCGCCAGCCCGGCGAACTTGCGCCGGTAGGCCTCGGTTCCGGCCTCGCTCAGCACCGCGGCATGCAGCAGGTCTTCGGGCTCCTTCTCCGGCGGCAGCGCCGCCCCGCCCTGTTTCTGCAGGTCGCCGTACAGCGTGGTGGTGCCGGCCTTCATCGCTCCGATGATCAGGAACCGGGGCAGGCCCGGCGGGGGGGGCGGGCGGTCCGTCATCCGGCGGCTTTCTCTGCGGCGGGCGGCGCGGCGGTCTCGCGGTAGGCGCGCGCCATGTCCCGGGCCACCCCCTGCCAGGTGAAGGGGAGGAC
>NZ_JBFCVS010000034.1:0-27572 GCF_040704725.1 Leisingera sp. JC11 | reverse complement strand
CTTTGCGTTCAGCATATCTTCGATTGTGCGCCGTTCACGCAAATCCAGCTCCGTATGGGCCATCTTCCATTCTCCTTGCTTTCCAGCAAGATAGGGAATTTGTCGCAACCCAGTTTAGAATGTGCCCGCGTAGTTTGCGAAAGGGCATGTAATGAGGATTATGCTAAAAATATGAAGGTGAAATGGGCCGCGGGCATTGGCCCGCGGCCGCAAGGTCAGGCTTTCATCGGCTGCCCGGCAATATAGGTCTGCGCGATGGAACGGTCGTCGCCCAGGGTCTGCAGGATGAACAGCTCCTCCGACAGGGTCTCCGCCCGCTGCATCCGCAGGTCCATCGCGTGGGTGGCGCGGGAATCGAGCACCACGATGTCGGCCTCGGTGCCGGCCTCCAGCGTGCCGATCTTGTCCTCCAGCCCCAGCGCCACCGCGTTGCCGCGGGTGATCCAGTGGAAAGCGCGCAGCGGGTGCAGCTTCTGGTTCTGCAGTTGCAGAACCTTGTAGCCCTCATTCAGGGTCTGCAGCATCGAATAGCTGGTGCCCGCGCCGATGTCGGTGGCAATCGCATTGGTGATGCCACGGCTGCGCAGGCCTGCGTCGTCAAACAGCCCGCTGCCCAGGAACAGGTTGGAGGTCGGGCAGAACACCGGCTTGGCCTGGGTCTCCGCCAGCGCATCGATCTCGCGCGGCTTGAGGTGGATCGAATGGCCCAGCAGCATTTTCGGCGTCAGCAGCCCGTAGGACTGGTAGACATCCAGGTAGTCGCGCGCCTGCGGGTAGAGCTCGGCGGTGAAGGCGATCTCGTCGTGGTTCTCCGACAGGTGGGTCTGCACGTAGCAATCCGGATGCTCATTCACCAGCGCGCCCGCCATCTCCATCTGATCAGGGGTGGAGGTGATGGCAAACCGCGGGGTGATCGCATAGAGGCCGCGGCCCTTGCCGTGGTATTTCGCGATCAGTTCCTTGGTGTCGTCGTAACCGCTGACCGGTGTGTCCAGCAGCCCCTCGGGCGCGTTGCGGTCCATCAGCACCTTGCCGCCGATCATCCGCATGTTGCGGCGCGCGGCCTCGGTGAAATAGGCCTCGGCCGAGGTCTTGTGGACCGAGCAATAGGCTACCGCGGTGGTGGTGCCGTGGCTGGTCAGCAGGTCAAAGAAATGCCCGGCCATCTCAGCACTGTGGCCGGCATCGGCAAAGCGGGTTTCCTCCGGGAAGGTGTAATTGTTCAGCCACTCCAGAAGCTGCGAGCCCCAGGAGGCGATCACTTGCACCTGCGGGAAATGCAGATGGGTGTCGATGAAGCCGGCCATCAGGATGTTCGGGCGGTGGTCGATTACCTCGGCGCCTGCGGCCTGCTGGGCGAGATCGCCATAGCTGCCCCTGGCGAGGATCATGCCGTCCGCCACCAGCAGCGCGCCGTCCTCGATGAACTCATAGGCGCTGGTGTCCTCAGCCCCTTGCGGTTCGGCGGTGAAGGAAAGCACCCGCCCGCGCAGCAGCGTCTGTTTCGATGTCATGTCTTTGATGTCCTTGGTTCGCAGGCAGGGGGCACGCGGCCCCCTGCCCTTTGTCATTTGGGATTATTCGCCCGCCGGCAGGTGCGGCACATGGGGTTTTGCACCGTCCTCTTCGGTTTCCTCATGCTCCTCCGCCTTGTGGAAGATCGGATAGATGAACAGGAAACCGGCCGCGATCAGGTAGCCCAGGGCGATGCCGTTGAACTCCGGCCAATGCAGGCTGGCAGAGTGGATCACGCCGACCAGCGACATCACCGCCGCCGCCAGGGCAAAGCCGCCCGCGTTGCGGAAGTCGCCGTCGATCACGCTGGCCACGATGGCGCCCCAGATCAGACCGGTCAGGATGGCACCTTGGCTGAGGGCCAGATGGCCTTCGTAATGCGCACCCTGCTGCAGCAGCGCTGCGGTCAGCTCCGGATCGCCCAGCTGCGCCATGCCGGTGGCACCCAGTGCGCCCAGAGCGCCGGCCAGCGCGCCCCATTTCACCACCAGGAAGGCGGAGACATGCGGCATCATCGCGATGGTCACCGCGGCGATGTGGTCGGTCTTCACCGAATGCGCGGTATTGGTCACCAGGCTCAGCGCCACGAACACCAGAACCGGCGCGGCAGCGGCCACGGGGATCAGGTTATTGAGGAACGCCAGGAGGCCGAAGAAGGCGGCAAAGGGGATCACCAGGCCGACGCCGATGATATAGCCGGAGCGCGCGCCCATCCGCTTATAGGCCGGGTGGCCGATATAGGCGGTGGTCGGGAACGGCGAGCCGAAGACCGCACCTATCATGGTGCCGACGCCGTCGGTGACCTGGCACAGGCCCACCGGATAGTGGTCGCCCGCCGCTTCGGCGCTTTCGACGTTGTTCATGGTTTCGATGAAGTTGTAGATCTGCACCGGCACCAGAACCAGGAACAGCTCCGGGTTGGCAAACAAATGCTGGATACCGGCAATCAGGTCTCCGAAATACGGGATCGGCAGGTAGACGCCCACGCCATCAAGCGACACCGAGGCCTCGCCCATGCCAAGCGCCACAACGGTGCCGACGATCAGCGCCAGAAGGCCTGCCGGGATGTTGAACGGCAGCCGGTGGCGGCCCACCAGGCCCCACAGGATGATGATCATCGAGGCAAAACCGATGAACGGATTCTCGAAAATCGTTGCCAGCGGAACGGTGCCGATGAACACCAGCGCAATACCGCACAGGGTGCCCAGCATGCCCGCGCGCGGGGTCACACGCTTGAGCCAGGGACCGACGATGGCGCCCATCGCGGCGACGATACCGCCCATGAAGCCCGCGCCGATGCCCACCTGCCAGGCCAGCATGGCGTCATTGGTGGACCAGTAGATCGGACCGATCACGCCGAACAGATAGACGAACATCACCGGGGTCGAGATGCCATAGGGCAGCGCGGTCACGTCGCGCCCCTCTTTCTCGGCGGTGTGCTTGGCCAGCCAGGTGTAGACCGCGATACCGGCCAGGATCGCCACAGCGGCGCCGGGCACGATGCGGCCGAACACGATGTCCGCCGGCATGTTGAAGACAAACTGACAGATGCCCGAAAGCACGATCAGGTTGATCAGGTTGTCGGTGAACAGCGCCCAGAATGCACTGAAGTCATTCCGCGCGAACAGTTTGTACGTATAGCTCCGCCCTGTGGTCATGGCGGCCTCCTCCTATCAGAGGACGCAGTCCTTACCGGCTGATTGCTCCAGCCGTGTCTCCCTCTGCGTCCGGTTGCTTGCCCGTTCCGGGCAGGTCTGTGCTCCGTGATGGAGCGGACGCGGCAGTTTCAGAGGTCAAATCAGCGATCACTTCCGCCGCCACGAAGGCGGCGATGACGCTGGGCCGCTTGTCGCGGCTACCGCTTGCCCCGATGGGGCAGATGAGACGGTCGGTTCCCAGACCGTCGCAATGGTCCCGGCACCAGCGGCGGAACTTCTCCCGCTTGGTGGCCGATCCGATCAGGCCGACATAGCCCGCATCGCCGCGCTGCAGGGCAGCGGAGGCAAGCAGGAAGTCGAGCGCATGATCATGGGTGAGAACGACAAAGGCGCTGCCCGCGGGCGCGGTGGCGATGTCGATCTCGGGAATGGCACTTTGGCGGATTTCCACATCCGCGTTGCACAAGGCAAGTTCTTCGGCGCGCTGGTCAACCAGGATGCAGCGCACCGGCATATGCTGAAACAGATCCGCCAGCGCCCGGCCCACATGGCCCGCACCCATCACATAGACATGCGGCAGCGCCTGTTCCTCGGCCTGCTGCCGGGCAATGGCGTCCTCGCGGTCGGCCTGGCGCATCTGCGCCAGCGACATTTCCACCCGGCCGCCGCAGCACTGGCCGATCTCCGGCCCCAGCGGCACGTCCAGCGTGTCGCTGATCACATCCTGCTTCAGCATCCGCCGGGCGTGGTCGATGGCGATGTATTCCAGCTGGCCGCCGCCAATGGTCCCCCACAGGCCGTCCGCCGCCACAAACATGCAGGTGCCGGTTTCGCGCGGGGAGGACCCGCGGACGCGGGTCAGCGCGACCTGCACCACATGTTTGTGGCTGGACAGAAAGTCCTGGAGGGAGAGGCGGCGGGTCATGGCTCAGCCCTGCCCTTTGAGGGTTTCGATCGCCATCAGCACGCGCTCCGGCGTGGCGGGCGCATCCAGGCGCGGGCAGACCTTGTAGTCTGCAGTGCTGGCGACAGCCATCGACAGCGCCTCGAACACCGAGATGCCCAGCATGAACGGCGGCTCGCCCACGGCCTTGGACCGCTTGATGGTGCGCTTCTTGTTCACCGACCATTCGGCCAGCCGGGTGTTGAAGATGCGCGGCCGGTCGGATGCCAGCGGGATCTTGTAGGTCGAGGGCGCGTGGGTGCGCAGGCGGCCTTCGCCGTCCCACCACAGTTCCTCGGTGGTCAGCCAGCCCATGCCCTGGATGAACGCGCCTTCCACCTGGCCCTTGTCCAGGATCGGGTTCAAGGAGCGGCCCACGTCATGCAGGATATCGGTGCGCTCCACCCGGTATTCGCCGGTCAGCGTGTCGACGGACACTTCCGAGCAGGACGCGCCATAGGCGTAGTAGAAAAAGGGCTGGCCCTTGCCCGCCGCGCGGTCCCAGTGGATTTCCGGGGTTTTGTAGAAACCCGCTGCCGACAGGTGGACGCGGGCCATATAGGCCTCCTTCACCAGCTTGTCGAAGGGGATCACCTCGCCGCCGACGCGCACGCGGTTGGGCAGGAATTCGACTTCCGCCTCGGACACTTCATATTTCTCGGCCGCGAATTTGGTCAGCCGGGCAATTATCTGCTCCGCCGCATCCAGCGCCGCCATGCCGTTGAGGTCCGACCCGGACGAGGCCGCGGTGGCGGAGGTGTTCGGCACCTTCTCGGTGGTGGTCTTGGTAATTTTGATGCGCTCAAAATCCACCTGGAAGGCATCGGCCACAACCTGCGCCA
Source organism: Leisingera sp. JC11 (assembly GCF_040704725.1). NCBI lineage: Bacteria > Pseudomonadati > Pseudomonadota > Alphaproteobacteria > Rhodobacterales > Roseobacteraceae > Leisingera > Leisingera sp. JC11. The sequence continues at coordinate 22,614 of NZ_JBFCVS010000034.1, read as the reverse complement.
CCTTGGTGTTGAGGCCCTGCCCCATCTCGGTGCCGCCGTGGTTCAGGTGGATCGAGCCGTCATTGTAGACATGGATCAGCGAGCCCGCCTGGTTGTACCAGGTCGCGGTGAAGGAGATGCCGAATTTCACCGGGGTGAGCGCGATGCCCTTCTTGATGATCTTCGACTCCTTGTTGAAGGCGATGATCTCCTCGCGGCGCTTGCGGTATTCCGCGTTTTCCTCCAGCTCTGTGATCAGCCGGTCGAGGATATTGTCCTCCACCTTCTGATGGTAAGGCGTCAGGTCGCGGCCCTCCTCACCATAGAAGTTGACCTTGCGCACATCCAGCGGATCCTTGCCGAGGGCATAGGCGATCTCTTCGATCATCCGCTCCGCCGCAACCACACCCTGCGGACCGCCAAAGCCGCGGAAGGCGGTGTTGGAGACGGTGTTGGTCTTCATCGGACGGCTTTTCAGCAGCACGTTCGGGTAGAAATAGGCGTTATCCGCATGGAACAGCGCGCGGTCGGTGACCGGACCGGACAGGTCCGAGGAATAGCCGCAGCGCGCGGCAAAGCCGCCTTCGACCGCCTGGATGCGGCCCGCGTCGTCAAAGGCCACATCATAGTCGATCACGAAATCATGGCGCTTGCCGGTGGCGGTCATGTCCTGATCGCGGTCCGGGCGGATCTTCACGGGTCTGTTGTGCTTCTTCGCGGCAATCGCGGCCACTGCGCAAAACAGGTTCATCTGGCTTTCCTTGCCGCCAAAACCGCCGCCCATCCGGCGCACGTTGACGGTGACAGCGTTATTCGCCACGCCCAGAACATGCGCCACCATATGCTGCGCTTCGCTCGGGTGCTGGGTGGAGCAATGCACGGTCACATCCTCATCTTCGCCGGGGACGGCAAAGGCGATATGGCCTTCCAGATACATGTGATCCTGGCCGCCGACGGTCATCTGCGCCTGGATGCGGTGCGGGGCGTCCTTGCGGCCGGCCTCCACATCGCCGCGCTCCAGCTTCAGCGGGTCGGTGACCATCGGGTAGCCGGCCAGCTGTGCGGCAACCGGGTCCAGGGAATGCGGCAGCACCTCGTAATCCACCTGTGCCAGCTCGGCGGCACGGCGGGCGGCATCGCGGGTCTCGGCGATCACCGCAAACATCGGCTGGCCGTGGAATTCGACCTTCTCCGTCGGGAACACCGGCTCGTCATGCTTGCCAGTGGGGCTGATGTCGTTGACGCCGGGAACATCATCCGCAGTCAGCACATCCACCACGCCGGGCGCGGCGCGCACGGCGCTAAGGTCGATGCCCTTGATATTGGCGTGCGCGACGGTGGAGACACCCAGGTAGGCGTGCAGCGTGCCATAGGGTTCGGCGATATCGTCGGTGTATTCGGCGCGGCCCGTGACATGCTTGATGGCACTGTCATGCTGGCGGTCATGGTGCACGGCGCCGCTGATGGTCTGATGGTCTTTCATCTCAAATCCTCCTCAGGCGACGGCCAGCCGGACGGCACCGGCGGTTCCCGCATCATGTTCCAAGTAGAAGCGGCGCAGCAGGTTGCTGGCCGTCAGCGCGCGGTACTCCGCGGAGGCGCGCCAGTCGCTTAGGGGGGTGAAGTCCTGCTTCACCGCCTCGGCTGCGGCGTCAAACGCGGCCTCGCCCCAGGGCTGGCCCACCAGCGCGGCCTCGGCACCGGCGGCGCGCTTGGGCGTTGCCGCCATGCCGCCGAAGGCGATGCGCGCAGCAGTGATCGTGCCGTCCTTCACGGTGACGCTGACCCCAGCGGCAACCGAGGAGATATCCTCATCCCGGCGCTTGGAAATCTTGTAGGCGGCGTCGATCTGCCCGTCGCGGCGCAGCGGGATGCGGATCGAGGCCACGAAATCGCCCGGCTCTCGGTCCTGCTTGCCGTAGTCGATGAAGAAATCCTCCAGCGGCAGGGTGCGCGACCCGCCCTTCTTCTGCAGGGTCACCTCGGCGCCCAGCGAAATCAGCACCGGCGGGGTGTCCCCGATGGGGGAGCCGTTGGCGATATTGCCGCCGATAGTGCCCATGTTGCGCACCTGCCAGCCGGCGATCCGGTCCCAGTAGGCGCTCAGATGCGGGAAGGCATCGCGGATCGCTGCTTCGCTTTCGGTATAGGTCACACCTGCGCCGATGATCAGCGCTTCATCGGTCAGCTCGATCGCCTTCAGCTCTTCCAGATGGGCGACAAACACCACCGGGGAAATCGGCTTCATGAACTTGGTCACCCACAGGCCCACATCGGTGGAGCCTGCCACGATGGTCGCCTTGGGGTTCTCGGCCAGCACCTGCGCCAGATCGGCGGCGTCCAGCGGCAGGATGGCGCGGTCGTCCTCCGGGCCGGTCACGACGCGGGCCTGCGGCTGGATCGACTTCAGCTTGGCGGTCAGGCTGTCGCGCTCGGTGTTCAGGTAATCATTGGCCGGGGTGCCGTACTGGTTCACCGCAAGCGCTGCCTTCACGATCGGCTCATAGCCGGTGCAGCGGCACAGGTTGCCCTGAACGGCGGTTTCCACCTCAGCCTCATTCGGCTGCGGGTTTTCCATCCACAGCGCATAGAGCGACATCACGAAACCCGGGGTGCAGAAGCCGCACTGGCTGCCGTGGTATTCGACCATCGCCTGCTGCACCGGGTGCAAACGCCCATTGGGGCCGGACAGATGCTCAACCGTCACCACGTGGCAGCCGTTCAGCGACGCCAGGAAGCGGATGCAGGCGTTCACCGCCTCATAACGCAGCGCGCCATTATGCAGACGGCCCACCAGCACGGTGCAGGCGCCGCAGTCGCCCTCGGCGCAGCCTTCCTTGGTGCCGGTCAGGCGCTGCTCCAGCCGGAGGAAATCCAACAGGGTCGTGGTCGCCTTCACGTCCTTGACCGAAAGCTCCCGCCCGTTCAGCAGAAAGCGAATGTCGTTTTGATGTTCCATCTGGCCTCCAAGTAGTCGCTGGACAGCTTCTAGTTCTGTTGCATCATTTTTACCTTGTCCGACTGCATCGGTTAACGGCTGCAATCGCGAAAGGCTTTCAACACCCTGTTGAAAATGGTTAGGCTAATAGGTGCCGGAACCGGCGTATCTGCCGCTTGCCGCGGTAAAGGGCAAGCGGCGGGTGCGCCCCGTAAAGGTCTGTGAACCATGTCTTATCTGGAATCCCTGCGGGTCTTTACCCGAGTCGTCGAACTGGGCAGCATCACCTCTGGCGGGCGCGATCTGCGGCTGACGCCGGCGGTGGCTAGCAAACGGATCAAGGAGCTTGAAAAGCACCTTGGCGTGCGGCTGTTCAACCGCACCACGAGATCACTGACCCCGACCGAGGTCGGACAGCTGTTCTATGCCGAGGCCAAGAAGGTGCTCGAATCGATTGAGGACGCCGAGGCGGTGGTCTCGCAGTTCTCAGCCGCGCCGCGCGGGGTGATCCGGGTGACCGCGCCCCTGGGTGTCGGCCGCCGCATCATCGCACCCCTGGTGCCGGGTTTTGTCGAGGACTACCCGGCCACCGAAATCCGGATGCGGATGTCGGACCGCAAGGTCGATATCCTGGCGGACGGGCTGGACGTGGCGTTTTTCATCGGCACCCCGCATGATTCCACCCTGAAGATGCGCAAGATCGCCGATTGCACCCGGGTGCTGTGCGCCGCGCCGGACTATCTGGAGCGGCACGGCACGCCGCAGGTGCCGGAGGATCTGCTGACCGGCCACAATTGCCTGCTGCTGCGCTACCCGCGCTCGCCCGAGTATTTCTGGACGCTGTCGACCCCGGAGGGGCCGCGCAAGCTGGAGGTGTCAGGAAAGTATGACGCCGACGACAGCGACGTGCTGACCAACTGGGCGCTGGACGGCCGCGGCATCGTCAACAAGCCGCGGTTCGACGTGGCCGCGCATCTGCGCAGCGGCGCGCTGGTCGAGGTGCTGCCGGACACCCCGCCTGAGGCGACGATCTTCGGCTGCCTTTACCCGCACCGGAAACTGCAGGACCCCAAGATCCGCCTGTTTGTGGATTACGCGGTGAAACACGGGCTGGCCGCCTTCCGCCGCAGCGAAGCTGGCGGATAGCGCAAACGGCAAAGGCGGGCACCGCTGGCCCGCCTTTCCGGATACCAGGGTTCTCGCCTTAGCAGCGGTGCGGATTTTCCTGGCAGTAAATCAGGTTCGCCGCTGCGCCGACAGCGGCCCCCGTCACCAGATTGCCGTCCAGAACGGCGGCACCGGCAGCGCCGGCACCCGCGCCGTAGACCAGCCGCTCGCCGGTGGTGTCGCCGCAGGCGGCAAGAGTGGTGCAAAGTGCGAATCCGATGGCGATGGTTTTACTAAGCATCGTGTTTCCTCCTTCAACGTCCAAACCCCCGCAGTTTTCCGCGGTCCCGAACGGCCAGCCCCCGGTTTCTAGTGCCGGAGAAAGGGTGCCCGAAAGGGATTGGCGCTGTCTCTGAACAGGCCGGAAGCCCCGGAGATCCGGCGTAGTTGGGCAAGCCCTGTATCAGCATAACACACGGCGGGCCTGTTCGGTTCCATGGCTGCGCTGCTTTGGGGGTGCACTGGCGGTGTACAGGGGGTGCACGCCCGGTGCCGGACGAAAAATGGCCCCGCCACAAGGGCGGAGCCATCCGGATTGAAAGTGCTGATCTGCGTCAGTTCGCGGCCAGCGTGAAGGGCATATCCTGGGAGGCGCTGCCGTACCAGCGGCGGATCAGGGCGCGCTCCTCGTCCTCCATGTAGGTCACGTTGGCGGGCGGCATTGCGTGGGTGGCACCGGCCTGGAGGTAGATCTCCTTGGCGTATTTCGCCACATCGGCCGGGGTCTCCAGCAGCACGTTCTTGGGCGCGCGGCGGATGCCGTCATAGTAGGGCTCCCGCGCGTGGCACATGGCGCAGCGGCCCGGCACCACATTCATCACGTCCTCGAAATGCTGGTTGCTGGCAAAGATTTGCTCGGATTTGGTCAGCTCCCGCGCCTCGGATTCTTCGTAGGTGTCCTGCTGCAGCGGCGCCTGGCTCAGGATCATGATGCCGATGAACAGGATGGCGGTCACCGGCCATGTCCAGGTCGGGTTGCTGGTGCCTGCGTGGTTGCTGTTGAAGTAATGGCGGATGGTCACGCCCATCAGGAACACCAGCGCCGCGATCAGCCAGTTGTACTCGGTGGCAAAGGCCAGCGGGTAGTGGTTGGACAGCATCAGGAACACAACAGGCAGCGTCAGGTAGTTGTTGTGGGTCGAACGCAGCTTGGCGATCTTGCCGTACTTGGCATCCGGCGTGCGGCCTTCCTGCAGGTCCTTCACCACGATGCGCTGGTTCGGCATGATGATGAAAAAGACGTTTGCGGTCATGATAGTAGCGGTGAAGGCGCCCAGGTGCAGCATCACGGCGCGGCCGGTGAAGATCTGGTTGTAGCCCCAGCCCATGGCGACCAGCAGCACGAACAGCAGCACCATCAGGAAGGTCGGCTTGTCCCCCAGCGGCGACTTGCACAGGTAGTCATAGACCAGCCAGCCGATGCTGAGCGACGCGCCGGAAATCAGGATGCCCTGCCACAGGGCCAGATCGGCCTTGGTCGAGTCGATCAGGTAGAGCTCGCCGCCCGCCCAGTAGACGATCATCAGCAGGCCAGCCCCCGACAGCCAGGTGGCGTAGCTTTCCCATTTGAACCAGATCAGATGATCCGGCATGTTCTCCGGCGCCACCAGGTATTTCTGGATGTGATAGAAACCGCCGCCGTGGACCTGCCATTCCTCGCCATGCGCGCCGACCGGCAGATGCGGAACTTTCCGCAGGCCAAGGTCCAGCGCGACGAAGTAGAAGGACGATCCGATCCAGGCAATGGCGGTGATGACGTGAAGCCAGCGGACCGCAAAGCCCAGCCAGTCCCACATGATCACAAGCTCTTCCATTGTTCTCTCCTCATAAGCTTTGGCAAGGACACTAGAGCATGCCGCTATTTTCATGTATTAGGTAAAAAATCCAAGCTGTTTCAAAATAACACAAAGAATACGTGAATGGCCTATCTCGACAATATCCGCACCTTTGTCCGTGTCTATGAACTTGGCAACATGTCCGCCGCCGCGCGCGACATGCGGATCTCGGCTGCCGTGGCGTCGTCGCGGATTTCCCAGCTGGAAGAACATCTTAACGTGCGGCTGTTCCAGCGTACCACGCGGCTTCTGAACCCGACCGAGCAGGGCAACCTGTTCTACCGCGGGGCGGTGAAAATCCTGGAGGCGGTGGATGAGGCCGAGGCCGACATCAGCAGCGTCACCCAAACCCCGCGCGGCACGCTGTATGTGGCGGCGCCCCTGGGGCTGGGGCAGCGGCTGATTGCGCCGGCGGTGCCGAAGTTCAAGGAAGCCTATCCGCTGATCTCGATCCGGCTGCGGCTGTCGGACCGCAAACTGGACCTGGCGGCCGAGGGGCTGGATGCGGCGTTTTTCCTTGGCGTGCCGGAGGATTCCAATCTGCGCATCCGCAAAATCGCCGACTGCCCGCGGGTGCTGTGCGCGGCGCCGGAGTACATTCGGGAGCGCGGCCAGCCGAAGAACAGCGACGAACTGAAAACGGAGGCGCACGACTGCCTGAACCTGCGTTATCCCGGCGCGCCTGAGTTCCAATGGCCGCTGCGCAGCCACGACGGGGTCAAGCGTGTGACTGTCACCGGGCCGTTTGAATCGGACCACGGCGATGTGCTGACCAGCTGGGCGCTGGACGGGCATGGAATCATCCTGAAACCCGTGTTCGAGATTTCGGAGCATCTGGCCTCCGGCCGGCTGGTGCCGGTGCTGACGGAAGAGCCGCCGATCCCGATCCAGATGGCCTGCCTGTACGTCCACCGCCGCCACCAGGACCCCAAGGTGCGGCTGTTCATGGATTTCATGGTGGACCACATCCAGGCATCCCTCCCCTCAGAATGAAAAAGCCCGCCCCAGTTGCCTGGGACGGGAACCGCCGGCAGATGCCAAGCGGGAGGAGAGGTATCTCGGGGAGTGCGGCTCAGCTGCCGCGGTAGGTGGAGTAGCCGTAGGGCGACAGCAGCAGCGGCACGTGATAGTGGCTGTCCGCCTCGCTCATGCCGAAGCGCAGCGGCACTTCGTCGAGGAACAGCGGATCGGCGCCGGCCTGGCCGGTGGCGCGCAGATAGCCGCCTGCGTGGAACACCAGTTCATAGGTGCCGGTGGCGAACTCGCCTGCGGGCAGGATCTGCTCATCGGTGCGCCCGTCGTCATTGGTGATCAGGCTGCGCAGGTGGATGCGCTCATCGCCTTCGATCCGGTAAAGGTCGATCTTCAGCCCTTCTGCCGGGCAGCCGCGGGCGGTGTCCAGCACATGGGTGGTCAGAAATCCGGCCATGCCAGCCTCCTATCTATTCCGTTTCCATAGGTATGCGCGGTTCAGGCGAATGCATACAGAAGGAAGAGTCAAAAAGTTCTTTCAAAAATATACTGAAAGCCGAATGGGATTATCTGTTCTATACATAATAAAAAGACAGGAGACCTGACGTGACGCGCTATCCCCGTGACTTGCGCGGATACGGTGCTGCCGCACCCGACCCGCAGTGGCCCAATGGGGCCAAAGCCGCCGTGCAATTTGTTCTGAACTATGAAGAAGGCGGCGAGAACTGCATCCTGCATGGGGATGCGGCTTCTGAGGCCTTTCTCTCCGACATTCCCGGTGCCGCACAATGGCCGGGCCAGCGCCATTGGAACATGGAGTCGATCTATGAATACGGGTCGCGCGCCGGGTTCTGGCGGCTGCACCGGCTGTTCACCGGCGCAGGTATTCCGTTGACCATCTATGGCGTCGCCAGTGCCCTGGCCCGAAGCCCCGAGCAGGTGCAGGCGATGAAGGACGTGGACTGGGAGATAGCCAGCCACGGCCTGAAATGGGTCGAGCACAAGGACATGGCCGAAGACGAAGAGCGCGCCGCAATTGCCGAGGCTGTGCGCCTGCACACCGAGGTGACCGGAGAGCGCCCGCGCGGCTGGTACACCGGGCGCTGCAGCGCCAACACCGTGCGTCTGGTAGCCGAGGAAGGCGGGTTCGACTACATCTCCGACACCTATGACGACGACCTGCCCTATTGGCTGGAAAGTGGCGGGCGCGATCAGCTGATCATCCCCTACACGCTGGAAGCCAACGACATGCGGTTCGCCAATTCGCCGGGCTGGATCACCGGCGAGCATTTCTTCCAGTATCTGAAGGATGCCTTTGACGTGATCTACGCCGAGGGTGAGGCGGGTGCTGCGAAGATGATGACCATCGGCCTGCACTGCCGTCTGGTGGGCCGTCCGGGCAAGATTGCCGGTCTCAAGCGCTTCATCGACTATATCCAAGGGTTCGAGGGCGTCTGGTGCCCGCGCCGCATCGACATTGCAGAGCATTGGGCAGAAACCCATCCGCCGGTCAAGCGCGATCGCCCCAGCCGGATGGAGCGCGAGGAATTTGTGTCCGCCTACGGCTCGATCTTCGAGCATTCGCCCTGGATCGCCGACCGCGCCTTTGACCTGGAACTGGGTCCGGCGCATGACTGCGCGGCCGGTGTCCACAACGCGTTGTGCCGGATCTTCCGCACCGCCAGCGAGGACGAGCGGCTGGGCGTGCTGACCGCGCACCCGGATCTGGCGGGCAAACTTGCCGCCGCGGGACGCCTGACGGCGGAGAGCACGTCGGAACAGTCCAGCGCCGGCCTTGATATGCTGACCGATGAGGAGCGCGAGACTTTCCAACGGCTCAACTCCGAATATGTGGAGAAGCACGGCTTCCCCTTCATCATCGCGGTGCGCGACCACAACAAAGCGTCGATCATGGAGGCGTTCCACCGTCGCATCCACAATGACCGGGCGACCGAGTTCGACGAGGCCTGCCGCCAGGTTGAGCGCATCGCCCAGTTCCGCTTGCAGGACCTGCTGCCGTGAGCGGGCGGCTGACAGCAAAGCCGCTGACCGCAGCGGCTTTTGCGCCTTATGGCGACGTGATCGAGGTCGCGGGCGCGCCGGACAAGATGATCAATCAGGGCATGTGCGGGCGTCACCACGACCGCGCGGCCCTGGATTTCGGCCCGGACGGCCGGGCCGGCATCAGCCTGTTTGACGCCAAGGCCCGCCACCTGCCGCACAAGGTCGACATGGTGGAGCGCCATCCGGAGGGCAGCCAGGCCTTTGTGCCGGTCAGCGGCGTGCCGATGCTGGTGGTGGTGGCGGATGACGACGGCGGCGTGCCGGTCAACCTGCAGGCCTTCATCAGCCAGCCGGGCCAGTCCATCAACCTGCACCGGGGCACCTGGCACGGGGTGCTCGCCCCGCTGGGAGCACCCGGCCAATACATTGTTGTCGACCGGATCGGCACCTCGCCCAATCTCGAAGAACACTGGTTCAAGGAGCCATTTACCGTGGTCGCTGACTGACCGCACACCTCGAAGCCGCCAACAAAAACAAGAAGCGGCAAGATCCCCATGACCGACAGGAGATTCCATTCATGGCTGACACTTCCATCGGGACGCCAGCACAGCTGCGCGACCCCAACTACACGCCGCCCTTGCACAAGGCGGTGCCGCTGGGCATCCAGCATGTGCTGGCAATGTTTGTGTCCAACGTGACACCGGCAATTATCGTTGCCGGAGCCGCCGGGTTCGGCTTCGGTTCCAATTCGCCCGATTTCCCGGAGCTGCTTTACCTGATCCAGATGTCGATGCTGTTTGCCGGCATTGCCACCCTGCTGCAGACCATCACTCTAGGCCCGGTCGGCTCGGCGCTGCCGATTGTTCAGGGCACCTCCTTTGCCTTTCTGCCGATCATGATCCCGCTGGTTGCGGGCAAGGGTGTGGACGGGCTGGCCGCCCTGTTCACCGGCGTTATCATTGGCGGTATCTTCCACGGGCTGCTCGGCACGGTGATTGGCAAGATCCGCTTTGCCCTGCCGCCGCTGGTCACCGGTCTGGTGGTCACCATGATCGGTCTGGCGCTGGTCAAGGTCGGCATCCAGTACGCCGCAGGCGGTGTACCCGCCATCGGCACGCCGGAATACGGCTCTTTGCTGAACTGGTCGGCGGCACTTGTGGTGATCCTGGTGACCCTGGGCCTCAAGTTCTTCACCAAGGGGATGCTTTCTGTTTCTGCCGTGCTGCTGGGTCTGATCGTCGGCTACATCTATGCATTGATGACCGGCATGCTGACATTTGAGGCGATTTCCGGCTCCTGGTCCGGGGCATCCGCCTTTGCCCTGCCGCAGCCCTTCAAATACGGCTTCGAGTTCTCGGCCGCCGCTGTCATCGGCTTCTGCCTGATGAGCTTTGTCTCTGCGGTCGAAACCGTCGGTGACGTCTCCGGCGTGACCAAGGGCGGCGCGGGCCGCGAGGCCACCGAGGAGGAGATTGCTGGCGCGACCTATGCCGATGGTGTGGGCACAGCCGTTGCAGGTTTCTTTGGCGCTTTCCCGAACACCTCGTTCAGCCAGAACGTCGGCCTGATCGCGATGACCGGGGTGATGAGCCGTCATGTCGTGACCTGCGGCGCCATCTTCCTGATCGTCTGCGGGCTGGTGCCCAAGGTCGGCGCGGTGATCCGCACGGTGCCGATCGAGGTGCTGGGCGGCGGTGTGATCGTGATGTTCGGCATGGTGGTTGCAGCAGGCGTGTCGATGCTGTCGGACGTGGACTGGAACCGCCGCAACATGGTGATCTTTGCGATCTCCCTGTCCATTGGCCTTGGCCTCCAGCTGGAGCCCGGTGCGCTGCAGCACATGCCGGACACCGCGCGCATCCTGCTGACCAGCGGCCTGCTGCCGGCAGCTCTGATCGCCATCGTGCTGAACCTGGTGCTGCCGCAGGATCTGGCGGATGAAGCCACCGAGGAAGTCTCTGGCGGGATGAGCGGCCACGGCAAGGGCTCGCTGCCGCACGAGGATCATGCCTGACGCATTCAGCGTCGCGTAAGAATGAGAGAGCCGGCCCCTGAAGGGCCGGCTTTTTCGTGCGGGCCTACACGCTCAGCCCGTGCAGCACTACCAGCCCCGGCAACCAGCCGGTGAAGATCCCGCACAAAAGCGTCGCCATGGCCGTCAGCCGTGGGCTGCCGCGCCGGAGCGCGAGGTTCAGGAAATACAGGAACCACAGCCCGGACCAGGCGGCCCAGCATCCGGCCAGCCAGACGTCGAACAGCCCGTCCGCTTGCGCTAGCACCCGCAGCACCATGGGGGCCGCGGTCAGCGCCACAAAGCCGCTGAACCAGCCCAGCCCCTCGCCGCTGGAGGCAAAGGTGCGGTTGTAGGCGACCCACAGATAGGTCGTGCCGAACAGCAGCGTCATGCCCGCATCCAGCAGGTCCGCCGGCTGCCGCGCTGCCAGCGCGATCAGCAGAACGGTGGCAAAGAACACCAGCGCCGCAACCGCATTGATCAGGATGATTTCCCGGTCCTGGATCCGGCCCATTTGCCAGATGCCGTTCAGGCACAGCACCACGCCGACCACCAGCAGGCTCAATCCCAGAAACATGATTGGAGTCCCTCAAAGAAAAACAGGAGAGAGGTACACCTCTCTCCTGCCGCTCCGCTATGCGGATATTTGCAGAATGTGTTTCTGGCCGGGGCTTAGAAATCGACCTCGATGGCGATGCCCTTCTCGACCGCCACCTCAACGACCGAGGCCGCGACGGCCAGATCCTGCAGGCCGACGCCGGTGCCGTCGAACAGGGTGATCTGATCGTCCGAAGTGCGGCCCGGATTGGTGCCGTTGATGACCGCGCCGATCTGGGCGACGTCTGCCTCTTGGATCAGGCCCTGGCCCACCGCGTGCTGCGCCTCGCCGATGGAAACGGACTGGGCAACCTCATCGGTGAAGACATCCGCCGCAACCAGCAGCTGGGGATCAACCTCTTGCTTGCCCTTGGTGTCGGTGCCCATGCAGGCGACGTGGGTGCCGGGGCTGACCTGATCGACCTTCAGGATCGCGTCAAAAGACGAGGTGATCGAGATGATCACATCCGCTTCGCGCATGCCATCCAGTTCAACCGCCTCAAAGGGCAGCCCTGCCTCGTCCGCCACCTCTTGCAGGTTCAGCAGCATCTCCGGGTGCAGGTTCCAGCCGATGACTTTCTCAAAGCCGCGCTGCTCCAGCGCCGCGCGCAGCTGGAACTTGGCCTGATGGCCGGCGCCGATCATGCCGATCACCTTGGCGTCCTGGCGGGCCAGGTGCTTGATCGAGACCGAGGACGCCGCCGCAGTGCGCAGCGCGGTCAAGAGATTGCCGCCCACCATCGCCTTCACCTTGCCGGTGTCGGGGTCGAACAGGAAAACGGTGGACTGGTGGTTGATCAGCCCGCGTTTCTCCAAGTTGTTCGGCCAGTAGCCGCCTGCCTTGAGGCCCAGGGTGAGGCCTGCGCGGTCAAAGCCGCCCTTGAAGCCATAAAGCGCGTCCTCGTGGCCGATCGCCTCGCGCACCACGGGGAAGTTGTAGGCATCTCCCGAAGCCATGGCGGCAAAGACCTTCTCGACTGCATCGAACGAGGCTTCGCGAGTCACCAGGTCCGCAATCGCCTTTTCCGGAACGATATACATGTCTGTTTCTCCTCAACAAAAAAGCCGGCGGAGGGCGGCTGTGCGCACCTCCGCCAGTTCGGGGATTGATCAGTTAGTAGGCCTTGCCGCGGGCCGAGACGGGCCAGACGGTTTCGACCTTGCCGTTCCGGACGCCGACGTACCAGTCGTGCACGTTTGCGGTCGGGTCGCAGTGGCCCGGCACCAGACGCAGTTTCTCGCCCACTTTCAGCGCCCCGGAGGGGTCGGAAACCACGCCGTGCTCGTCCGAGCACTTGATGTATTCCACGTCGTCGCGGCCGAAGATGAAAGGCAAGCCGCTGTCCACGGATTGCGCCTTGAGGCCCGCGTCCACGATGGCCTTGTCGGCCTTGGCGTGGCTCATCACCTGGGTGTAGAGGAAGAAAGCGTTTTCCCACTCGCCCTGGTCGATCCGGTTGCCGTCCTTGTCCAGGATGCGGCCGTAGTCCGCGTCCATGAAGGCGTAGGAGCCGCACTGCAGCTCATTGTACACGCCGGAGTTCGATTCAAAGTAGTAGGAACCAGTGCCGCCGCCGGAGACCAGCTCGCACTCAATGCCTTCGGCCTTCAGACCCTCAACCGCATCGGCAACCTGGGCGATGGCGATGTCCAGCTTGGCCTTGCGGTCCTCGTAGCTGTCCATGTGCTGCATAGCGCCCTGATAGGCCTGGATGCCGGAAAACTTGAGGTTCTCTGCTGCGTTCACCGCCTTGGCGATTTCGACAACCGCCTCGGTGGTGGTCACGCCGCAGCGGCCGGCGCCGCAGTCGATCTCGACGAACACTTCCAGCTCGGTGCCGTGCTTCTGCGCCGCTGCCGACAGGTCGGCGACGTTGTCCAGATCATCGACGCAAACGATTGTGCGGGCGCCCAGCTTGGGCAGGCGGGCCAGACGGTCGATTTTCTGGGGGTCGCGCACCTGGTTGGACACCAGGATGTCCTTGATGCCGCCGCGGGCAAAGACCTCAGCTTCGGACACTTTCTGGCAGCAAACGCCAACCGCGCCGCCCAGTTCTTCCTGCAGCTTGGCCACGTCCACCGACTTGTGCATCTTGCCGTGCACCCGGTGGCGCATGCCGTGCGCCTTGGCATAGTCGCCCATTTTCTTGATGTTGCGCTCCAGCGCGTCCAGGTCGAGGACCAGCGCCGGTGTCTGGATGTCAGCCTCGTCCATGCCCGGGATCGCCGGGACGTCATAGCCGACTTCAAGTTCTTCGAATTTGGTCTGTGCGTTCATGTTTCTATTCCCCAGTTTAGCTGTTCATCCAGGGCAGCTTGTCGAGGTCGACATTGCCGCCGGTGACGATCAGGCCCACGCGTTTGCCCGCGAAGGCGTCTTTGTTCTTCAGAATGGTGGCGAGCGGCACCGCCGAGGACGGCTCCATCACGATGCGCAAGTGCTTCCAGATCAGCTTCATTGCGTCGATGATCTCCGCGTCGGACGCGGTGTAGATCTCGCTGACGTGGTTGCTGACGAAGTGCCAGGTCAGCTCCTTCAGCGGCACCAGCAGCCCGTCGGCGATGGTCTTGGGCGCATCATCAGCGATGATGTAGCCCGCCTTGAAGCTGCGGTAGGCGTCATCGGCCTGCTCCGGCTCTGCCGCGATCACCTTGGTTTCCGGTGCCAGCGTCGACAGCGTCAGGCAGGTGCCCGAGATCATGCCGCCGCCGCCGATCGGGGCGACAACCATGTCGAGGCCGCCGGTCTGCTCCACGAATTCCTTGGCGCAGGTCCCCTGCCCCGCAACCACGCGCGGGTCGTTGTAAGGGTGCACGAAATCACCGCCGGTTTCGGCCTGCACCTTGGCAAAGGTCTCCTCGCGCGAGGAGGTCGAGGGCTCGCATTCGGTGATCCGGCCGCCGTAGCGGCGCACGGTGTCCTTCTTGGCCTGCGGCGCGGTGCGCGGCATCACCACGTTGCAGGGAATGCCGCGCAGCATTGCCGCGTAGGACAAGCAGGAGGCATGGTTGCCCGAAGAATGCGTGGCGACGCCTTTTTTCGCCTGCTCTTCGTCCAGCCCGAACACTGCGTTGGCAGCGCCGCGCACCTTGAAGGCGCCCGGCTCCTGGAAGTTCTCGCATTTGAAGAACAGCTCAGCGCCGGTCAGTTCATTAAGGTAGTCCGAGGTGCGCACCGGCGTGCGGCGGATATGCGGCTGGATGCGCTCATGCGCAGCCAGCATGTCCTCGTAGGTCGGGATATACATAGCAGTATCCTTCATCAGGCGGCAGCCTTGGTGCTGGATGCGGTGTTGCCGCGGTAGTAGTCCTGTGCAGCCGCCACGCCGGAGCCCAGCTGGATGTTCAGGCCCAGGTCGGCCATGACCATTTCGGCGGTCGCAATGCCCGACAGCGCCATCACGTCGGTCAGGCTGCCCAGGTGGCCGATGCGGAACACTTTGCCCGCGACCTCACCCAGGCCGGTGCCAAAGGCGACCCCGTATTTCTCGGCCGCCAGGCTCACGAACTTGTTGGCGTCAAAGCCGTCCGGCGTGCGGATCGCGCTGACGCTGTCGGAGTAGACATCCGGCGACACGGCGCAAAGCTCCAGCCCCCAGGCGCGGACTGCGGCGCGGACGCCCTCGGCAATCCGGTGGTGGCGGGCAAAGACGTTTTCCAGCCCTTCGTCCAGCAGCATACCACAGGCCATGTTCAGACCGTTCAGCAAACCGACAGAGGGCGTATAGGGATAGGCGCTGTTGGCATAGCCGGCGGCCATGTCCTTGATATCAAAGAAGGTGCGCGGCAGCGTCGCGGTTTCGGCAGCCTTCATCGCCTTGGGCGAGAAGCCAACGATGGCCAGGCCCGGCGGCAGCATGAAACCCTTTTGCGAGCCGGTAACGGCAATATCGACGCCCCATTCATCCATCCGGAAGTCCATCGAGGCGATCGACGACACGCCATCAACAAAAAGCAGCGCCGGGTGGCCTGCGGCGTCCAGCGCGCGGCGGACTGCGGCGATGTCGGATTTCACACCGGTTGCGGTCTCATTGTGGGTCGCCAGAACCACCTTGATCTCGTGCGATTTGTCGGCGGTCAGGATTTCCTCGTAACGGTCCGCCGGAATGCCCTCCCCCCAGGGGGTATCGACGACCTGCACGTCCAGCCCGTGGCGCTGGCACATGTCGATCCAGCGGTGGCTGAACATGCCGTTGCGTGCGGCCAGGATCTTGTCGCCTGCGTTCAGCGTGTTGGTGATCGCGGTTTCCCAGCCGCCGGTGCCGGTCGACGGAAAGACAAAGATCTCGGCGGTTTCGCTTTTCAGAACCTTCTTCACACCGGCCAGTGCCGGGTGCAGGATCTGGCCGAACAGCGGCGAGCGGTGGTCCAGCGTCGGCATGTCCACTGCCTTGCGCAGTGCTTCGGGCATATTGGTCGGACCGGGAATGAAAACCGGATTTTGAAAGCTCATGTCGTGCCCTCCTGTGGCGATTTCCTTCACTTTAGAGACAAGGCGCACGCAGGGAAATTTTTTTGAAAAAAGCTTTCATAAATGCTAAAATGCGTGATTTTCGCCATAAATTCAAAGGCTTTAGTTTTTTCACTGTACAGAAGCGATTTTCAGTTTTATCCATAAGCTGCTTATTGAATTGCCTCGGGAGGCTTGAAAATGCCGCAAGCACCGCGCCGCAAGGGCCGCCCCAAAAGCTTTGATTCCGCCAGCCAGCCGGCCACCATTCAATCGCTTGATCGGGCGCTGGACGTGCTGGATGCGCTGGCCGGCGCCAGCGGCATGACGCTGACCGAACTGTCCACGGCGCTGGATCAGTCGGCGGCCACCATGTACCGGGTGCTGGCCACCCTGGAGGCGCGCCAGATCGTCGAGATGGATCCGCTGTCGCAGACCTGGCACATCGGCGCGATGGCCTTCCGCCTCGGCTCCGCCTTCTTGCGCCGCTCCAGCGTGATCGAGCGGGCGCGGCCGGTGATGCGCGAACTGATGGAGGCCACCGGCGAGACCTCCAACCTCGGGATCGAACGCGGCGGCGACGTGATGTTCGTGAGCCAGGTGGAAACCCATGAATCCATCCGCGCCTTCTTTCCGCCCGGCACCACCTCGCCGATGCATGCTTCGGGCATCGGAAAGGCGCTGCTCAGCTGTTTCGGGGAAGATCAGCTGGCCCGTTTCCTACGCGGCCGGACACTGGAGCGGTTCACAGAAAAGACCCTGACGTCCGTAGAGGCGCTTCGCGCTGATCTGGCCCGAATCCGAAGCCGCGGCTGGTCCTTTGATGATGAGGAAAAGGCGCCGGGCATGCGCTGCGTCGCAGCGCCTGTCTTCGGCATGCAGGGAGAGGTGCTGGCGGGGATCTCCATCTCCGGTCCCACTGCGCGGATGCCGGATGGGGGCATCAACGGCATCGGCGCCCTAGTCAAGGACGCCGCAGAGAAACTGTCTTATGGATTGGGGGCGCCGGCAGCGGATCAGACCCCGCCCGGCTGACCAGCCGGGCAGCGCCCGGGCACATTTTCAGGCCGGGCGCTCCCCCCCGCCGTTAGCGCAACGGCGCCAGCGGCATGTGCCGGTTCACGTCCTTGTACAGCAGATAGCGGAACTTGCCCGGGCCGCCTGCATAACAGGCCTGCGGGCAGAAGGCGCGCAGCCACATGTAATCGCCGGCCTCAACCTCGACCCAGTCCTGGTTCAGCCTGTAGACCGCCTTGCCCTCCAGCACATAAAGCCCGTGCTCCATCACATGGGTCTCGGCAAAGGGGATCACCGCGCCGGGCTCGAAGGTGACGATGGTCACATGCATGTCGTGGCGCAGGTCATTGGGGTCCACGAACCGGGTGGTTGCCCACTTGCCCTCGGTTTCCGGCATCGGGGTCGGATCGACGTGGTTTTCGTTGGTGACAAAGGCCTCAGGCGCGTCCAGCCCTGCAACCGGCTGGTAGGCCTTGCGGATCCAGTGGAAGCGGACCGGCGCGTCACCGTTATTGCGCAGGCTCCAAGTGGCTTGCGGCGGCAGGAAGGCATAGCCGCCCTCCTCCATTTCATGCGTGGTGCCGTCGATGGTCAGGGTCATGGCGCCCTGCACCACGAACAGCACCGCTTCGGTGCCCGGCTCGGTTTCCGGACGGTCGCTGCCGCCGCCGGGCTGCACTTCGGCAATGTACTGGGAAAACGTCTCGGCAAATCCGGACAGGGGCCGCGACAGCACCCAGAAGCGGGCCTTGTCCCAAAACGGCAAAAGGCTCGCCACGATATCGCTCATCGTGCCCTTGGGGATCACCGCATAGGCCTCGGTGAACATGGCGCGGTCGGTGAGCAGCTGGGTCTGCGGCGGCAGCCCGCCTTCCGGCGCGTAATAGGATCGTTTTGTCATGGGCTGCCTTTCCTGCTGAAGTGCTGCCCCATTGATACCCGCCTGTCCCGTGCAACCGAACTTATTTCCGTATCAAGATTACCTGAAGGATTATTTCGGAATTTTTGAAGGCAGGCAAAAGCACCTACCCGCCGCCGATATCCTCCGGCGCGATGGAGACGGTTTTGACAATCGCATGGCATTCTGCGCCCGGCTCCAGCCCCAGCGCGTGCGCTGACCGGCGGGTGACACGGGCCAGCACCCGGCCCGCTGGCGTCGTCAGCGAGACCATGGCGCCCGGTCCGCCGCCTGTGCGCAAATGCTCGACGGTGCCCGGCAGGATGTTGAGCGCTGACAGCCCTTCCGGGCGCTGGCGCGACAGGATCACCTCATGCGCTGATATCCTGATCCGGACCACACTGCCGGGTGCCTTGGCAATCTGCGGCAGGAACAGCGGCACGCCGCCTGCGTCCAGTTCCGTCAGCCCGTCACTGTGATGCCTGGCAACCCGTGCCTGCAGCAATGCGCCCGCCGCTCGGACACCTGCAGGCATCACCGCGGGGTCGCCCAGAACCTCGGCTGCTGTACCCTGCCGCTGCACCTTGCCGTCCTGCAGCGCAACCACGGTGGTTGCCAGACGGGCGACTTCGGCGGCGGAGTGGCTGACGTATAGCATCGGAATGCCGATTTCATCCCGGAGCCGTTCGAAATAGGGCATTATCTCCGCTTTGCGGGCCTCGTCCAGCGCCGACAGCGGTTCATCCGCCAGGATCATTCGCGGCGCAGCCAGCAGCGCGCGGCCAATGGCGACCCGCTGCTTTTCGCCGCCTGACAGCCCTCCGGGACGGCGTTGCAGCAGCGGGCCGATGCCCAGCAGCTCCACCACCCGGTCCAAGCTTTCGCGCTTGGCGTCCCGCGGTGCAAACCACTGCCCGAAAGCCAGGTTCTGCCGCACCGTCAGATGCGGGAACAGCCGCCCTTCCTGAAAGACATAACCCATGCGGCGCTTGTGCGGCGGCAGCCAATGCCGCCGGGTGGTGTCAAACAGCA
This sequence comes from Leisingera sp. JC11, assembly GCF_040704725.1. Classification (NCBI taxonomy): domain Bacteria; kingdom Pseudomonadati; phylum Pseudomonadota; class Alphaproteobacteria; order Rhodobacterales; family Roseobacteraceae; genus Leisingera; species Leisingera sp. JC11. The sequence continues at coordinate 3,711 of NZ_JBFCVS010000034.1, read as the reverse complement.
CCTCGCCATTCAGCGTCACCCGGCCCTGATCCGGCCTGATGAGCCCGGCCACCGCCTGGATGACCGTGGTCTTGCCGGTGCCGGAGCGGCCGAACAGCACCGTGACGCCTGGCGGCGCCTCGAACTGCACATCCAGCCCGAACCCCGGCAGCGCATGTTGCAGAGAGACGGACAGCATCAGCGCCCTCCGGCCCGGTCAGCTGCCCGCCGCGCCAGCAGCTCCGACAGCAGCAGAGCGGTCAACGCGATGGCAATCGATATCAGGGTCAGCCGCAGCGCCGCTGTCTCGCCGCCCGGCACCTGCAGGAACGTATAGATCGCGGAGGGCAGCGTCTGGGTCTGGCCCGGGATGCTGGAGACAAAAGTGATGGTGGCGCCGAACTCGCCCATTGCCTTGGCAAAACCCAGCACCGTGCCGGCGATCAGACCGGGCATGATCATCGGCAGGGTGATGGTGGCAAAACACATCAGGCGCGATGCGCCCAAGGTGGCGGCGGCCTGTTCCAGCTTGGGGTCCACCGCCTCCACGGACAGGCGGATCGCCCGTACCATCAAGGGAAAGGCCATGATGCCAGCCGCCAGCGCCGCCCCGGTCCAGCGGAACGCAAAGACAATGCCGATTTGCTGCAGCGCTCCTCCGACCGGGCCTTTGGTGCCGAACACCATCAGCAGCAGATAGCCGGTCACCACCGGCGGCAGGATCAGCGGCAGGTGCACCAGGCTGTTGACGATCTGCTTGCCGGGAAACTGCCAGCGTGCCAGCGCATAGGCGGTAAAAACCGCCAGCGGCAGCGCCGCCAGCGTTGCCCAGATCGAAACCCGCAGCGACAGCATGACTGCCTGCCATTCCTCAGGTCCCAGCCATGCAGTTTCAGCGCTCACTCCTTCGGCACTCCAAAACCGTGCTTCCGGAAGATGCTCCTTGCCGCGGGGCCGCGCAGGTATTCCAGAAATGCCCGGGCCTCAGCCGTATTGCCACCCGTCACCACCGCAGCCGGGTAAATGACCGGAGGGTGGCTGCCTTCCGGAAAGGCTGCGATCACCGTGACGCCGGATTCCGCGCGTGCATCGGTGGCATAGACAACCCCCATCGGAGCCTCGCCCGAGGCAACCAGCGCCAGCGCGGCCCGCACATTGGCGGATTGGGCCACCTTGGGCGCCACCGCAGGCCATTGCCCCAGCGCCGTCAGCGCCGCCTTGCCATAGATGCCTGCAGGCACCGCATCCACCAGCGCCATGGCCAGGCGCCCCTCGCCCAGCAGCCCGGCCAGATCGGCTGCCTCCAGATCCAGGGGCGGCACACCGCTGCCATAGGCAATCAGAACCAGGTCGTTCTCCAGCAAGTCGACACGGGAGGCGGAGTCGATCAGCCCTTCCTCTTGCAGGACATCCATCCAGCCGGGGTTGGCGGAGATGAAAATATCAGCGGGGGCGCCAAGCTGGATCTGCCGGGCCAGGGCTGGAGAGCCGGCATAGGAGAGAGTCACGTTATGGCCGGTGTCTGCCAGGTAGGTCACGGCGGCTTCATCCAGCGCGGTTTTGGTGCTGGCGGCCGCAAAGACGGTTATCCCGGCCTGCCCCATGCCGGCCAGGCCGAGGAAGATGGCACCCGCGGCAAAAAGACTCCGCCGGAGGCCCGGCGAAGCCATTGAATTGAAATATGAGGCCAGTTTATCCGTCATGTCCCTTTAGGGACTAACCCCGCTGTCCGGTCCGGGCAAACTGTATTTTCCGGCAGCCGCTATGCAGGCCCAAGTTCCGGAGCCCCCGTTGCGGATGCCTGCAGGTCAGAACAGGTCGACCACGCCTGCGCCGCCGGCCGCGGGCGCGGGGGCAGGTGCCGGGCGGGCGGCTGCGCGCTGCTCCAGTTCGCCGAGTTTGCGGTCATCCTGGACATGAGTCTGCTGGGCCGCACCGGAACAGGCGTGGAAACGCACCCGGCGCGCCGAGGTGCCGCCAACGCTGGAGGAGACGCAAGGAATACCTTCATCGCGCAGAAAACGCTGGACAAAGTCGGCATTCGCCGCGCCGATGTCCGACAGGTTTGCCGACATTTTCGCGCCGCCGAACACCTTGGCCTTCAGATTGGAACGGATGGCGCCCTTCTTGAGAATGCCGTTGATCAGCAGTTCCATCGCATGGATGCCATAGCGGGCATTGGCAGCTCCGCCATGGCGGGCGTTGGCCAGCAGGAAATGATTCATCCCGCCTACACCATTTTCCGGATCGTAAATGCAGGCTGCAATGCACGAGCCTAGGACCGTGGAGAACATAATCTTCGGATCCGTGCTTACCCGGTATTCCCCTTGCAGAACGGTAACGGATTTCGAATTGGCGAAAACTTTGGTCAAAGTCTGGTCCCTTCCTGCGGTTCGATCAGGCCTTGCTGGCCTGTAGTAGTGTATTGGCCATCCGGGCCAGAGGTACCTGCTGCTGGGCAGCACCCATCTCCCAAGCCACTCGCGGCATGCCGTAGACCACCGAGGACTTTTCGTCCTGGGCAAAGGTCTTGGCGCCCGCCTTGCGCAGTTCCAGAAGCCCCCGGGCCCCGTCCTGGCCCATGCCGGTCAGGATGGTGGCAACAACGTCCTTCCCGTATGGCACGGCAGAGGTGAACAGAGCGTCAACAGAAGGGGTGTGGCCGGAAATATCGGGGCCTTCCTTCATCCGCAGGCGCAGCGGCTTGCGGCTGGTGATCCCCATGTGGCGGCGCTGGCCCGCGGCGATGTAAACATGGCCAGGCTCCAGCGTGATGCCGTCTTCGGCGGCCCGGACCCGGGCCGGGCAAATGCGGTCCAGCAGCGACACAAGGCCGGTGCCGAAGTTCTTGCCGGTGTGCTGCACGATCAGGGTCGGCGGGCAGTCGAAGGGAAAGCCGACCAGCACATTGCGCAGCGCCTCCACCCCGCCGGTCGAAGAACCGATCAGGATGAGCTTCTTGCTGCCTCCGGCCGCAGCGGCCGGCCGGGAAGCCGAGGCGCCAGCGGCAGCCCTGGGACTGCGGCGCGGCGCATTGATCATCATGTCGAAATACTGGGCGAACTGGCTGGGGTGATCGGACTTGGTCAGCTCGAAGATGCCTGCGCCGACATCCAGAAGCGGCGAGGACTTGCGTGCCGGAGTGGCGCCCTGGGTTTCCATCACGGAGACCCAGCGGGTGTCCATGGCGGAGAACAGCGCCATCATCATTTCAAATTCGGGCAGCTTAGTGAACCCGTCCTCGACAAAGGCAAAAACCGGCTGTGCGGCCTCTGCCTGATTGTAGGCCATCATCAGGTTGTTGGCCAACAGCACCTTCATGCCGGGATAAGCGGATTCCATATAGCCCTGCAAGGTGCGGGCAAAGTTGCGGTCTGTGGTAATGATCAATAAGTTACGCGAAGACAATGGTTTCCCCAGTCAAATTGCAGTGCCCTCAGAATTGCAGGCACAGGTTGCCATAGTCTGAAGGCGCCGCCGTTTTCCGCGGCGCCTCCGGTGAGTGTTCAGAAATCCTGCCAGAGATCGCGGGCGGCATTGCCGCTGCTGGCCGCAGGCGCAGGCGCCGGGCTGGCCTCGATCTCCCAGTTGCCCCCGCCATGCGCCGAGGGCGCCGGCTTGGCGGCCGGGGCGGGGGCTGCCGCCGGGCCCGGGCGGGCGGACAGGGTGGCGCCGGGGACCCGGAAAAGCGCCACCAGCCCGGCCCGCTTGCCCGCGTCGGTGGTCAGCATG
>NZ_JBFCVS010000033.1:0-29457 GCF_040704725.1 Leisingera sp. JC11 | reverse complement strand
GGCTGGAGGAGCCGACCTTGTCGTGGCTCCACTTCGGCAGGAAGGTGACCGCGTGGCCCTGTTGCTCGGCGATCTCCTTGATCGCGTGCTTGGCGATGGTGTGGTATTCCGCCGTCTCCATCGCCGCGGCGTATTTGATGTTCAGCTCCTCCTGGCCGGTCTCCGCCTCGCCCTTGGAGTTCTCGATGGGCAGGCCCGCATCCCACAGGTGGTTGCGGACCGGGCGCATCACATGCTCCTCTCGGGTGGTCTGCAGGATGTTGTAATCCTCGTTGTAGCCGGAGATCGGCTCCAGGTCGCGGAAACCCGAGCGGCGGATCTCGTCAAAGCTTTTGGCGAACAGGAAAAACTCCAGTTCGGTGGCGCACATCGCGTCATAGCCCATCGCCTTCAGCCGGTTCACCTGTTTCTTCAGGATCGCGCGGGGGGAGTGGGAGACTTCTTCGTGCGTATGGTGATCCAGCACGTCGCACAGCACCATAACGGTGCCCTCCAGCCACGGCACCGGGCGCAGGGTGGAGAGGTCAGGCTTCATCACATAGTCGCCGTAGCCGCGCTCCCAGCTGGTCGAGGCGTAACCGTCCGGCGTCGCCATCGCCAGGTCGGTGGCCAAGAGGTAGTTGCAGCAATGGGTTTCCTCCCAGGCGCTATTCACGAAATGCTTGGCGTGGAAGCGCTTGCCCATCAGGCGGCCCTGCATGTCCACAAGGCAGACCAGAACAGTGTCAACCGCGCCCGAAGCAACCTGGTCCTTAAAAGTGTCGAAGGTCAGTTTCTTATTCACACTGCCATGTCCTTCTTCTTGAGTTCATTCACTGCAGGGATCAGCAGCGCCAGAATATCGAGAGCCATTCCTGCAGCCATTTCCTCTGTCGCAAGCAGGTCATTGCGCACTTCGATCATCACGTTGGCCAGCCCGCGGCTGATGGCATGGAGCTTCAGCGAATGGGTGACACCGTCTGCAGGGCCGTATGGTTCGTTGCGCGCGATCGTCCGGTTGGGAAGTTTCCCGGCATGATCCAGCATGAGATCCACCAGCCGGCTGTCTTCGTCATGCAGCAGGCCCAACTCCACCGGCCGAGGTTTGCCGAAGTAAACCGGGGTGAAGGAATGCACTGTCACCACGATTGTCTCCGGGCCGCGCTTGTCCAGCACTTCCGAAACGGCCCGGCAGAACGGGCGGTAGACCGCCTCGGTGCGGCGCTGGCGTGCCGGGGCGGTCAGCCCGGCATTGCCGGGAACCTTGATCAGCTCCGACTTCGCCGGCATCGCGCTGGGAGCCTCGGGCGGGCGGTTGCAGTCATAGACCAGCCGCGACACCGCCGATGCGACAACCGGCGCATCCAGTGCCCTGGATAGTTTCAGGGAAAGATCGAGGGCGCCAGGGTCCCACACGGCGTGGCTTTTCAGGTCATCAGGCGGCAGCCCGAGGCCATCGTAGACCGCCGGGATATGCGCAGAGGCATGTTCGCAGATTATCACAACAGGCCCTGTGCCATCGCGATTGATGACTTCGAATGGTTGCAGTGTCATTACCGGCCTCCTATGCGGCACAACTTGTGGACGGGCGGCGGCGCCCGTTCATGGCGTTTCGGGATTTGCGGCGGCGGCGATCAGCCGTTGAGAAGACCGATTAGGGCCGCGTGCAGTTCAGGCGATGCCGCCGACACGACGGCACCTTCGGAGTCCAGCGCCAGTGGCTTGCCCTGCCAGTCCGTCATGATGCCCCCTGCCGCTTCTACGACCGCTGAAACGGCCAGGAAGTCATAGGGCTTCAGGTCATAGTCGACCACCGCGTCAACATGGCCGGCCGCCAGCAGGGCGTGGGGGTAGCAATCGTATCCGAACCGCCGGGTCTGCCCTGCCCGGAGCAGCCGGGCGGTGACGGCCGGATGATCCGCCAGCAGCTTTTCGCCCTCGTTGATGTAGAGGATTGCCTCATCCGGATTGCGCTGGCCTGAGACCTGAATGGGCGTGCCATTGCAGGTGGCCGGCACCCCGAGGCCGCCGCAGTACACTTCATTCAGCGCCGGCATGCTGATGGCGCCGGCCTGCAGCCGGCCTTTGCTGAGGAATGCAATCAGCATGCCGAACAGCGGGTGGCCGGAAATGAAGGAGCGGGTCCCGTCGATCGGGTCGATGACCCAGAGATGGTCCTTGCCGCCGCCCTCGATGCCGGTTTCCTCGCCGAAGATTCCGTGGTCCGGGTATTTGGCGGCGATGGCTGCCTTCAGTTCCCGCTCCACGGTCTGATCGGCGAGCGTGACCGGGCTGAGGTCGGCTTTGAAATCGACGGCGGTGCCCTGGCGGAAGAAGCCAAGCGCGGTTGCTGCGGACATTTCGGCCCAGGCCGCGCAGTCGCGCAGGACCGTCTCCGCCGACAGCGGGTCTGAACTGGAGGAAGTCTGGGTCATGGGAGTGTTTTCCTGGATCTGATCAGGTTGCGGGGCCCGCCTTTGCGCCGCTGAGGGACTTGCGCAGGGCGTTCGGCGTCGTGCCGTAGATTTGCTGAAAGGCTGAGGCGAAACTGGCGCTGGTGGAGAACCCGGCCGCGATCGCGACTTCAATCAGTGTCATGTTGGTTCGCAGCAGCAGTTTCCGGGCGTGATCGAGCCGCATTTGCCGGTAGTAGCTGCACGGCGTTGTGCCGCAGTGCTGTTTGAAGTGCCGTTCGATACGGCGCGGGGACGACCCCAGAATGCGGGAGACCTCAGCCATCGGCAGCGGGTTTTCCAGGTGATTCTGGAACAGGGCAATGGCCTTGTTGACCAGGCCTGAGCCGGACAGGGCAGCGTGCAAGACCTCGCCGTTCTGGGTGCTGCGGGCGTCGCTCAGCCGGGTGTGGATGAAGGTCTGCGCCAGCCGCGTGGCAACCGGCTTGCCGTAGACATCGGCCACGACATGAAGGGCCAGATCCAGCGCGCCGGTCTTGCCGCAGGACGACCAGTCCCCGTCGTTGACCGCGCAGACCTGATCAGTCGGGGCCAGGGCGCTCATCAGCCCGCTGAACAGTTCCCGGTTTTGCCAGTGCACCGCACAGCTGCTGCTTTCAAAGACGCCGGCCTTTGCCAGCGTCAGCGCAGCGCCGCCGACCGCGGCCACCTGGCAGCCCTTGCGCCGGAGGATCTGCAGGGCTGCCCTGAAATGCTGGTTGCTGCCGACACTGGACTTGTGGCCGCCGAAAATCACCAGATAGTCCAGCTCTTTCAGAGCATCAGCCAGCGGCCTGGTTTGCACCGCGGCACTGCAGCTGCCCTGAACAAAACCGCCATTGCTGGACAGCACGTCAACCTTGAGGCTGCTGCCGCAGGTTTCGCCCGCATCGTGCAGGGCCGCGGCAAACAGGGCGTACTCCTCCATCGGGAAACCGGAAAACACGTAGAGCCCGACGCTTGCGGTGTGACCGGGCCGGCCGCCGGCGGGCCGTGCGGCCCCCCGGACAGGCGCATGATCGCGGAAGCTGCTCTGTTTCAAGTGTTGCATCATCGTATTCCCTGGTGATGGAGGAGTGCCGGTTCAGGTCTTTACCCGGCTCATCGACGGGTCGTAGAGCGGGTTGAGCTGCACCTTGCAGGGGACCCGCTTGGTGGCGACCTCCAGCTCGTATTCGCCGCCCAGCACGTAGTCGGCATCCACGCCTTCGGGATTGCGGATGTAGCCGTAGCCGATGGACTGCCCGACGGTGTGGCCATAGCCGCCCGAAGTCAGCCAGCCGACGCGTTTGCCGTTGCGGTAGATGGTTTCCCGGCCCAGGAGCACCACGCCGGGATCGGTGGTGAAACAGGCGAGCATCTTCTTAACGCCCTCTGCCTTCTGCGCTTCGGCGGCGGCGCGGCCCTTGAAGGGGATATCCTTCCTGAGCTTCACCGCCCAGCCAAGCCCGGCCTCGAACGGGGTGTGGTCGGGGCCGATGTCCGAGCCCCAGGCGCGGTAGCCTTTTTCCAGGCGCAGGGATTCGATCGAGCGGTAGCCGGCATTGACCAGCCCGTGCGGTTTGCCTGCCTCCATCAGCGCGGCATAGACGGTCTGGGCGTATTCCACCGGCAGGTGCAGTTCCCAGCCGAGCTCGCCCACATAGGTCACGCGCAGCGCCTGCACCGGGCAGCCGGCAATGCCGATGGTGCGGATGGTGCCGAACTTGAAACCGTCGTTGGAGACATCGTCGCGGGTGACAGCGGCGAGGATGCCGCGCGCTTTCGGCCCCATCAGCGACAGCACCGCGTTGGAGGAGGTGATGTCGAACAGCTGGCAGTTCATGCCGTCGGGAATGTTGCGGCGGATCCAGTCGAAGTCATGGGTGGCATAGCCGGTGCCGGTGACGATGTAGAATTCGTCATGCGCGACGCGGCCCACGGTGAGATCGCATTCGATGCCGCCCTTGTCATTCAGCATCTGGGTGTAGATCAGCGATCCCACCGGCTTGTTCACGTCATTGGCGCAGATCCAGTTCATTGCGGCCAGCGCATCCGGGCCTTTCAGCGCGAATTTGGCAAAGGATGTCTGGTCGTACAGCACCGCCGCCTCGCGCGCGGCCTTGTGCTCGCGGCCCACTGCGTCGAACCAGTTCTGGCGGCCGAAGCTGTAGATGTCCTTGGGTGTTTCGCCCCTGGCGGCATCGGCAAACCAGTTCGGGCGTTCCCAGCCGAGTTTCTCGCCGAAGCAGGCGCCCTGGCTTTTCAGCGTGTCATACAGCGGCGACTTGCGGCAGGGGCGGCCGCTGTCGTGCTCTTCATGCGGCCAGGCCATGGTGTAATGCTTGCCGTAAGCCTCAACCGTGCGGGTGCGGACCCAGTCGGTATCGAAATGCGGCCGCCCGAAACGGCGGATGTCGGCGGACCAGAGGTCGAACGGCGGCTCGCCGTTCTTCACCCATTCCGCCAGCGCCATGCCGGCGCCGCCGCCCGCGGCGATGCCGAAGGCGTTGAAGCCCGCGCCGACATAGAAGTTCCGCAGTTCCGGTGCCTCGCCGATGATGAAGTTGCCGTCGGGGGTGAAGCTTTCCGGCCCGTTGGTCAGGGTCTTGATGCCGGCATGTTCCAGCGCCGGGACCCGGCCAAGCGCCTGTTCCATCAGCTGTTCGAAGTGATCGAAGTTGCTGTCCAGCAGCGTGTAGTGGAAGCCCTGCGGGATGCCGTCGGTGGCCCAGGGGATCGGGTTCGGCTCATAGCCGCCCATCACCAGCCCGCCGACTTCCTCCTTGTAGTAGGTCAGCCGGTCCGGGTCGCGCAGGGTGGGCAGGCCCGAGGGGACGCCCTCGAACGGTTCCGTCACCATATACTGGTGCTCCATTGGCACCAGCGGCACATTGACACCGAACCGCTTGGCAAAGGTGCGGGTCCACTGGCCGGCGCAGCAGATCACCTTTTCGCATTCGATGCGGCCATGTTCGGTGATCACGGCGCGGATCTTGCCGTTCTCGATCTCGATATCGGTGACCTTGGTGTCCTCGAAGATCCTGGCCCCGGCCATCCGCGCGCCCTTGGCCAGCGCCTGGGTGATGTCGGAGGGGTTGGCCTGGCCGTCGGTCGGCATGAAGGCAGCGCCGATGACGTCGGAGATATCCATCAGCGGCCACAGCTCCTGCGCCTCTTTCGGGGTCAGCAGCTCCATCTCCAGACCGAAGGAATGCGCGGTGGTGGCCTGGCGCTTCACCTCTGTCCAGCGCTCCTCGTTGCAGGCCAGCCGCAGGCCGCCGTTCATCTTCCAGCCGGTGCCCAGGCCGGTTTCCTCTTCGATATTGTTGTAGAGATCGACCGAATACCCCAGCAGCTGGGTAATGTTGGCGTTCGAGCGCAGCTGCCCGACCAGCCCAGCGGCGTGGAAGGTGGTGCCCGAGGTCAGCTTTTTCCGCTCCAGCAGAACGGTGTCGGTCCAGCCCAGCTTGGCCAGGTGGTAGGCGGTGGAGCAGCCGATGATGCCGCCGCCGATGATGACTGCCTTGGCAGTTGAGGGAAGTTCAGTCATGTCAGTCCTCAGGTGTTTTGAAAGTCGTCAAGCGCCGCGCGGAAGCGCGCGAGGTTGCTGGCGGTGTAAGCCGCGTAGTCAAAGTCGATTTCGGAAGTGATCTCTGACACCATGCTCCACATGGTCTCGCGCAGAAGCGAAGCGCATTTCATGGCGCTGTAGCGGTGCAGCAGATCATCGGTCACCGGCGCCTCGAAATAGGTTTCCAGCAGCCACTGCTCCTGCGCCTGCGACAGCCCGTTGTTGGAAGCGAGGCCGCCAAGGTCGAACAGCGGCGAGTTGAAGCCGGCATAGTCGAAGTCGATCAGCCAGAGCCGATCCCCGTCATCGAGGAAATTGCCGCACAAGAGGTCGTTGTGGCCGAAGACGATGTCGAAGGGGCCTGCCGCCTGTTCCAGCATGCTGCCGATGTCCGCCAGTTCCGAGGCCGCCGCCGCATGCGGGCTGTCCTTGTCCCGCAGGGTGGCGGCATAGTCCCGGATCACATGGAACACCCAGAACACCAGTGCCGGGCCGCGCAAATGCTTGGGCACTTCGCGGTGGCAGGATTTCACCAGTTCCAGCACCCGCGGCAGCATGGCGGGGTCGCGCACATCCGCTTCGCTCAGGGTGCGGCTTTCGATGAACTGCAGCACTGTCAGGTCATCTTCGGCATGCACCACCGCAGGCGACAGGCCGGCGGCATGGGCGGCGCGGCCGGCGGCCAGTTCATTGAAGCGCATCACCTGGTGCAGCGGGATGTCGTCGCCTGCGCGCACCACGTATTTGCCGCGGCTGTCCTGGACCAGGTAGTTCACGTTGGTGATGCCCCCGGTCAAAGGCTGCGTGGTGATGGAGCCGCGCCAGATCGGCAGCGCATGGATGCGCTCAAGCAGGCTGACGCGTTTTTGCAGATCGGATTGGCTCATGGTCAGCTTTCCAGTCCAAAGCGGATGCGGGCGCCGCGGGCACCGGCGTTGACCAGCCGGTCGGCGATGATGGCGATGAAGGCGATGGCAAGCCCGGCGACCAGGCCGCGGCCGGTGTCGGCCTTGGTCAGGGCGATATAGACTTCCTGGCCCAGGTCGCGGGTGCCGACCAGCGCGGTGATCACCAGCATCGACAGCGCCAGCATGATGGTCTGGTTGATGCCCAGCAGGATCTCCGGCAGCGCCATCGGCAAGCGCACCAGGCGCAGCAGCTGCCATTTGGTGCAGCCGGATACCAGGCCGGCCTCGATCAGCTCGCCGCTGACGCTGCGCACACCGTGGGCGGCATAGCGGACGGCCGGCGCCAGCGCGTAAAGGACGATGGCGATCATTGCGGTGAAATCGCCGACCCGGAACAGCATCACCACCGGGATCAGATAGACGAAGCTGGGCAGGGTCTGCAGGGTGTCGATCAGCAGGTTGATGGCAATGCCCGCGCGGCGGTTCAGCGCGGCCAGCACGCCCAGGGGAACCCCGATCAGGGTGGCAAGGATCACCGAGGCGCCGCAGAGGTAGACAGTGACCATCGCCTTGGCCCACAGGCCGCTGACAGCAATCAGGGCAGACATCGCGCCGCACAGGGCTGCCAGCTTCCAGCCGCCTGCGCGCCAGCCGAGCAGCGTCAGCATGGCGATTGCCCAGGGCCAGGGAATGCCCAGCAGGGTTTTCTTGATCGGCAGCAGGAACCACTGCAGGAAGAAGACTTTCACTGCCTCGAACGCATCGAAGTAGTTCACGTTCAGGTATTTGACGGTGTCATTCCAGAAGGCGCCGGTGGTGATGGTCTGGCTTTGCGGATAGTCCAGCAGCAGGGGCGAGAAGCGGCCCAGCACCCAGGTGACCGCCAGCAGGCAGAGCACCAGCACCGTGCGCTTGTTCCGGGCGGCCCAGGAACCGGGCGGGGTGTGACGGACCTGGCCCATGCGCTCTGCGAAGGCCTGGCTCAGCCGGTCCACCGCAATGGCCAGCACCACGATGGCGATGCCCGCCTCAAAGCCAGCGCCGATGTCGAGGCGGCGCAGCGCGGCCAGCACGTCGAAGCCAAGCCCGCCCGCGCCGATCATCGAGGCGATGATCACCATGTTGAGCGTCAGCATGATCACCTGGTTGACGCCGACCATCAGGCTCTGGCTGGCCGAGGGCACCAGCACCCGCCACATCAGCTGCCGCCGGGTGGTGCCGGCCATCCGGCCGAAGTCGAGGGTTTCCGGGTCCACCGCCTTGAGCGCCATGATAGTGATGCGGATCATCGGCGGGGTGGCATAGATGATGGTGGCGACCAGCGCTGATACCGGGCCGAAGCCGAACATGAACAGGATCGGCACCAGGTAGGCGAAGATCGGGATGGTCTGCATCAGGTCCAGAATGGGGGAGAGGATACGCTCGCCCAGCGGATGGCGGTAGGCCCAGATGCCGGCCAGCAGCCCGCCGCCCGCGCCGATCGGCACCGCGATGACCACCGAGGCCAGCGTGACCATGGCGCTGTCCCATTGCCCGAAAACCGCGAGATAGGCAAAGCAGGCGCCGACAAGCGCCGCCAGTCCCCAGCTGCGGCAGTAGTGCCCCAGGGCAATCACCGCAGCGGTGACGGCGATCCAGCTGGCGGCAGGGAGCAGAACCTGCGGCTCCGGGCCGGGATCGAACAGGAAGCCGCGGGCCAGCAGGTTCAACGCCAATTCATAGGGCTGCTCGATCAGCCAGGCGATGGCGCGGGTGGCATCGGTGAAGGAGACCGGGCCGACGGCTGCCTCCTCCATCAGCCAGGCCATGGCAGCGGAGATGTATGTGTTGAACGGGATATCCCAGGAGGACGGAACCTTGACCAGCCAGCGCGCATCCAGCGCCTTGGCCAGGTCGCGGCCGAACCAGCCCAGCAGGATCGTGGCCAGCACCAGCCCCCAGGCAACCGGGGCCTGCCTTGTCAGATGCGCTTTCATGCCGCCTCTCCCGCGCCGAACAGCACCCGGGCCACCGCCGTGCGGCCAATGCTGCCAACGATCCGGCCGTTCGCGTCGCACACCGGGCGCGGGGCATCCGCGGCGATGATCTGTTCCGCGACTTCCGACACCCGGGCGGCTGCCGGCACGGGCACGCCTTCGGCTTGCGTGCCAGGGGTCATGATGCCGCCCACCGTCAGCACCTTGGAGCGCGGGATGTGGCGGGTGAATTCGGCGACATAATCCGTGGCCGGGTTCAGAACCAGTTCCTCCGGAGTGGCGACCTGAATGATCTCGCCGTCCTTCATGATGGCAATGCGGTCGGCCAGGCGCACGGCTTCCTCGAAGTCATGGGTGATAAAGACGATGGTCTTGTGCAGGCGCGCCTGCAGGCGCATGAACTCGTCCTGCATCTCGCGGCGGATCAGCGGATCAAGCGCCGAGAAGGGCTCGTCCAGGAACCACAGGTCGGGTTCCGTCACCAGCGAGCGGGCGATGCCGACACGTTGCTGCTGGCCGCCGGACAACTCGCGCGGGTAATAGTCCTCGCGCCCCTTCAATCCGACAAGTTCCACAACCTCCCGGGCCTTTGCTTCGGCCTCGGCCCTGGGGGCAGCCTGAACGGTCAGAGGGAACATCACGTTCTGCAGAACGGTCAAATGCGGTAGCAGGGCAAAGTGCTGGAACACCATGCCCATCTTGTGGCGGCGGATCTCGATCAGCTCCTGCTCGCTGGCGGTCAACAGATCAACGCCATCAAACAGAACCTGGCCGCCGGTGGGTTCGATCAGCCGCGACAGGCAGCGCACCAGGGTGGATTTTCCGGAGCCGGACAGCCCCATGATGATGAAGATCTCGCCTTCTGCAATGTCGATGCGGGCGTCGCGCACCGCTCCGATGATGCCGGCCTGGCGGATGTCGTCTCCGCTGGGCGCCGGGTTGCTGTTGAGGAACTCTTGTGCATTGGCGCCATAGAGTTTCCAGACATTGCGGCAGGAGAGTTTGGTGTTGGGGATCATGAAATTGGGCTCCGGCGGCGGTCCGCACAGGGCGGCCGGGCAAAGTGGCAGGGTATAGGTGCAGCCAGGGCGGGGTGAGAGCGGGCGCCGCCCTGGCTGTTTTGGATCAGTTGCTGATCCAGCCGGACCAGCGGTCCTTGTTCGCGGCCATCCAGTCAGAGACGACGGTATCAACATCCACGCCTTCGAGGTCGGCCTTGCCGACCATGGCGCTCATTTCGTCGTTGCTGAGGCTGTAGTCCTGGATAATCTCATAGGCGCCCGGCCATTTGTCCGGCAGGCCGGCCCAGGCTGCCTTCCAGATCGGGCCGCGCGGCTTGCCGCAGTCATAGGCCATGTCCGGGTTCACGCCCGCCGAAGGATCGGAATAGCATTCCGGCGAATAGGCTGGAAACTCGACGAATTCGCCGTCGTATTTCGAGGGCGCCCAGTGGGGCGCATAGACCCACAGGACAATCGGGTCCTGGCGCTGATAGGCGGATTCAAGTTCGGCGAACAGCGCCGCATCGGTGCCGGCATGCACCACTTCGAATTCAAGCTCCAGCGCCTCGACACGCTCTTCGTCGAAACCGCCCCAGGTTACCGGACCGCCGACATAACGGCCGTAGGGCGAGGTTTCGGCGGTCGCAAATTCTTCGGAGCAATCCTTCAGGGCCTGCCAGTCGGGAAGGCCCGGGCAGCGGTCTTTCATATAGGCGGGGTACCACCATTCCTCGATCGCCATCAGGCCGGTTTCGCCTGCGTTGATCACCTTGCCGGTGGCGGTGGCTTCATCCAGCGCTTCCCGCCCGGTGGTTTCCCAGATCTCCATGGCCAGGTGCAGGTCCCCGGTCTTCAGCCCGGCAAATTGCGCGATATAATCCGCTTGGACGTATTCGACATTGTATCCTGCCTCCTGCAGGATGCTGCCCATGATCTTGGTGTTGATCAGCTGGCCGGACCAGTCGTGCAGTGTCAGTTTGATCGGATCGGCGGATTCTGCAGACCAGGCGGAAGATGCGGAAAGGGCGGCTGTCAGCGCCGCGGTTCCCAATATTCTGAGGTTCTGTCGCATGTGGATTTCCCTGTTGTGTGGTGTTGTGTGCGATTCTTGGCGTCGCGTAGGGTTATCGTGCAGTTGACTTGGCTTTTCGTCAATAAAAACCACAAAAAACAACGCATATTCGTCTAATACGTCAATTTATGCGCCGGAATGCGCCGCCTCATGTTGCATTCTGTGGCTTTTTTGAATACGGCTTTGATAACGCCAGGAACAACGCAACGCTTGTGAAATGAACCAGAAAACCACCAACCAGCGAGAAGAAGAGATACTGCGCGAGCTTCATCGCGCAGGAGGATCCTGCCGCGTGAGCGCGCTTGCGGAACAGCTGAACGTCTCCAACGAAACCATCAGGCGCAACGTCAAAACGCTTGAGGAGCGCAGAATAGTGCGCAAGGTGCATGGCGGTGTGCATCTGAATGAAGATGTCATCGAGCCGCCTTTTGAAAACCGCCTCAGCGCGCATGCCGATGTGAAAACCGTACTGGCCCAGGCGGTGGCGGAGACGATCAGCGACGGGGATTCAGTGTTTCTGGATATCGGTTCGACAACGGCCTATGTCGCGCTGGCGCTCAGAAATCACAGCAACCTGTTTGTGGTCACAAACTCGGTTTTTGTGGCTCAGACGCTGGCCATGCGTAACAACAACCGGGTTTTTCTGGCGGGTGGCGAACTGCGAGCGCATGACGGCGGCGCCTTCGGCGCAGAAGCACTGGACCTGGTACGGCGCCTCAATGTTCAACTGGCGGTGTTCTCGGTCGGCGCGGTGAACAGCGAACTGGGTTTCATGCTGCATGATCTTGAGGAAGCAAACATCGCACGCATCGCGGCTGAGAACGCGCAGGTCTGCATCGTCGTGGCTGACAGCGGAAAGTTCAACAAGCGTGCTCCGGTCTCGCTCGACAAGATGTCTGCGATCGACGTTTTCTTCACTGACAGCCCCCCGCCGGACGGCATCAGGGCCATGCTGGAGAAGCATGAGATCGAAACCGTCGTGGTCAAAGGCGAAGACCGCCTGGCTGGTCAGCCGAAACTGCCGGCAAGCAGCTAGGCTAGGAAACGCAATGAGATGCTGTAACGAGGCCTGTGTTGCACACTACCCGTTACCGCTTGCATGCTGACAGGTCAGCTGCCGACGCTCCCGTATTGGATCCATATGGAGGACTACGGGATGAGACTGTTTGTCGGACTGGACGTGTCATTGGCCAAGACTGCGAACTGCGTAATCAGCGAGCACGGCGGTAGGAGTTGCGGACGTTCAAACACGGTGCGGCGCGGCCTGTCGAAGTTGACGTTAACTGCGGCTACAAGATCAAAATGTCGGAAAGGGCAGGGATACGGGTCTAACCTCACCTTGGAGAGGGTCGGCAATAGTCGCAGAGCGCTATGCCACTTATTGATCAGGCAGGCATTCTCAAACGGGTGTAAACAACGAAATCGGTTCGGAAAAAACCTTCAAACTCTTTGACCCAACCGCAACGAATTTCAGGCCAGTGCTCGTGCAAGCTTGCTTGGCCTGAAGCGGCTCTTTGCCTGGATGTGTACCGAACTCGAGACTGGCTGTTGTACAGGCCCAAGTGAGCCGAGATATCGCACTCGGCGGACGGACGGTATTCGGTGATGTGCCGCGTATATGCTATCATCACAACCGATCACAGAATCCTGAGCCGGCCAGTGCTTCGCCTGCTACAGCCATTCCTTCTCGCCTGTGACGTTGCTGGCCGCCTCCAGAACCAACCTGCGAATCCGAGACGCGGGCCATTTAAGGAGGGAACCATGACTGCCAAGACACCAAGCGAACTCGGCGACCTGATCCGCGGACAGATAATCATTGAGAACGACGCTGACTATGAAGAGGCGCGCCAAGTACACAACGGCATGATTGACAAGCGGCCTGCCGTTATCGTCCGGGCGGCGAATGCTGGTGACGTCATGGCGACAGTCAATTATGCCCGCGACAACGGTTACGACCTATCGGTTCGCGGCGGCGGTCATAGCGGCCCCGGTTTTGGCACGAATGATGGCGGCGTGGTTCTGGACTTGTCGCGGATGCGCAGCGTCCGCGTCAACCCAAACGCCAAGACGGCCCGGGCCGAAGGTGGCACGACCTGGGGTGATTTCAATTCTGCCACACATGCTTTCGGCCTTGCTACTACTGGCGGCGTGGTTTCAACCACCGGGATCGCCGGGCTGACGCTTGGCGGTGGTATCGGCTATCTATCGCGCGGGCACGGCCTTTCGCTCGATAACCTGATTTCGGCGGATATCGTGACTGCAGACGGCAAAATGCTCATTGCGAATGAAAACGAAAATGCCGATATCTTCTGGGCGATCCGAGGCGGTGGCGGGAATTTCGGTGTTGTCACATCATTTGAATATAAGCTCCAGCCACTGGATACGGTTTACTGGGGGCCGATGTTCTATGAGATCGAAGAGACCGAAACGATCTTCAAATTCTACCGCGACTACATCAAGGATGCCCCGCGTGAGATGGGCGCTTTCCCAGCCTTCCAGATCGCGCCGCCCTTGCCCTTCATTCCCGAAGACCGGCACGGTGACATGTTCTGCGCAATCGTTGCATGTTGGTCTGGTGACCCAGCTCAGGGTGAGCAACGGTTCAAGGCTTTCCACGATGTCGCCGAGGTAAAGGCCGAAATGGTAGGACCGGTTCCATATCCCGCCATCAACGCGGCCTTCGACGGGCTGTTCCCAACGGGCATCCGGCAATATTGGAAGGGGAATTTCGTGAAGGAGCTGACCGACGACGCGATTGCCGCCCACGTTCAGCACGGCCCCTCTGCGCCGACAGTCAGCTCGACCATGCATCTCTATCCGATCAACGGGGCCTGCCAGGAGGTTGACGCAGGCGCGACGGCTTTCGGGCACCGGGATGCGAATTTCTCGATGGTAATTCTTGCAGCGTCGGAGGATCCGGCAAACGACGCCGCACATAAGAAGTGGGTGCGCGATTACTCCGGCGCGGTGGCGCCATACTCCGAACCGGGCGGGTACATCAACTTCATGGACGATGATGACAGCAGCCGTGTGCGGGAAAACTTCGGCGGCAATTACGACCGCTTGCTGGAGGTCAAGAGCCGCTACGACCCGGACAACCTGTTCAGGAACAATCAAAATATTGCGCCTCAGTAGTGCGGCTGCAGGAGCGGGCACGGCGCGGAAGCGCCGTGCCCGCCTATCAACTTATGGCGGATGACCGTCATCATACCAACGCAACTAAGTTCGTCCGCTCTGGTTTCGTTGTTAGGCGCTCGCCGTAGTCTTCTTGACGTACCGGGAACTGGATCGGCGCGTGAAGCGGCTCGCCAGCAATGATGACACCTGCTTGCGTTTCATGGCGATCCCTGGCGTGGGGCCGATCACGGTTCTGACCTCAAGGCGGCACTGCACGACCCCGGACGCTTCACCAGTTCAAGAGCCGTCGCTGCGCACTTCGGCCTGACACCGCGCCGCTACCAGTCCGGCGAGATGGACAGCCGATCACCGTCCAGCCGCTCAATGGCGACGGCAGGCATCCGATCATCTTGGGGAGCGGCGCTACTGCGCCGCGAAACCGGCAGGCTTGATCTCGATCCCGGCCATTGAACGGGAAATGACCGAGGAGCTGCGTATGGCGCAGCTCACCGAGAATGTGCAGCGCGATGGCCTCGCCACTTTTGAAATCGCCAGTGCCGTGTCAGCCATGCGCGAAGCGGGCAAGTCCCGGGGCGACATCGCCAGCGCGCTAGGGTGGGGAGAAAGCGAAGTTTCCCGGTTTGCAGCAGTCATTGGAATGCCTGAGCTGCTGCAGCAGCTGGCGGAAAAGGATGTCCCGGTCCGGGCCTTGACCGACCTATAAGCGCTTTGGAAGAAGAACCCCGCAGATGTGGAAGAATTCGTGCAGACTTCGGATGCCGCGGATGTTTCGCGGGTGACTGTCTCGAGATTGCGTACCAAAGTGGCCCAAGATCCCGCGGGCTTAGTCCAGGTTTCCCGTGCTGCGGAGGACGCAGCAGGCGGGTCCAGAGATCAAATGCACACCCCAGAAATGCAAGAAGGCGGCGACACGGCCACCGGGCAGGCTGCCTCCGTGGACCCAGGCAGAACCATAAAAGCGCCGGAGGTGCAAAGCGGGCCTGGCGCGCAGAAGGATCAGACGGGCAGGGGGGCTGCCATCATCTGCAAGCATGGCGGTGCTCTCGGGCGCCTCCTGACGGACCAGATAGCCTCCAGTCCAAAAGCCATTCTGGTGAGTTTTGAAAACGGGCGCCGGGTAGAGGAAGTTCCTTTGTTGGAGCTTGAACTGATTGAGGTGGTTGCGCTGTAGAAGCTCAGGCATGCCTTTCCAGGAAGCGGGCCGCCTGTACGTTTGCCAGGGCGGGTTCGCCCGAAGTGAATGCTGCTGACGATCTATGCATTGAACAACGCGCTGCCCGGAGGGTGGCGCGTTTTCGGTTTGGAAATGTGGTCCCGGACCACATTTCGCCCGGGAAAGCACCCGGCAAAGCCCCCCCGTCCGAAGCACCTCACCGCCCTCAAGGGTGGTGAAGCAAAGCCTGTCCTAAGTCAGAGGGTGCAGCGGATTTGTGGTCCGGGACCACAAGTCTGCTTTCCTGTAGAGCTAATGCAGGATAGGCGTGTCGCCAGCAAGTACATTACCATAGATTGAAATGCCGACACAAAAGAAAGCCGCGATGGCCTATTTGCCGCCAGACCGCCATGCCCAGCTTGCAGCCGTTGCAGAGGCCAACGAGCAAACAGTTTCGGCTTTTCTGGGTCAGCTGATCGATATTGTTCTGGGACAAGAGGAGAGTCCGGCGGAGCCTCAGCGGCCATCCTCGCGGTCCCGCCGCGAGGGCAAGGTCACAGTCCGCCTGGCCTCTGGGGCCCGTGACATACTGTCGGAGGAAGCCGCGCGTTCCGGGGTCACTCCCTCGACCTGGGCGGCCAATCTGCTGACGGCCCGGCTTCGCGCGGCCCCTCAGCCGCCGGCCCGCGATCGCCGCCGGTTCATGGCAGGGCTGCGGCAGATCCACGGTCTGGCCACGAACGTGAACCAGATCGCGTATGTGATGAACCGCGGGGTCTTCACCGGGGACAGCTACGCCCTGGCCCGGAATGAAGTGGCACAGCTGCGCGGTGAGGTGGCGGAGCTTCGGCAGCAGGTGCGTGACTTCGCCCGGGGGCAGCTGGCGTTTCAGCTCGGTCTTGAGGAAGAGGAGCTTGCGGATTGAGCGACTTCAAGGACACCTACGGGTTTTAGGACTGCAGGCCGCCCCGGAAGGGCCGCATAGTTCGGAATGCGGCTTCCGGATTTCCTGTTGCAGAGACTGAAAGGCGCAGCAGCCCTCAGTAGTCCAAGCCGGGCGTGCAAGCAGAGCGGGCGACGTTATCTGCAAGGGGCGGGCAGACGATTTCTGTGGCTGACAAGGCGCGCTTGGCGCGGGTGGTCAAAGGTGCGACGGAGGTCATGGTGAAGGTGACCAAGCCAGCTAAGACCGACAAGCACGGGAACCCGATCAAGGTCACACGGGGAACCGAGGCGAGGCGCGTTGCGGAGCACATCAACTACATCAGCCGGAACGGCAAGCTGGAGGTGGAAACGTCCGCTGGCGAGGTGCTGACGGGCAAGCAGGCCATTTCAGGGCTATACCGGGACTGGATCGAGAAGCATGACGATGCGCGGGCCGCAGGCATGGCGTCGGACCGTACAAGGATCACCACCAGCATTCTTTTTTCAATGCCGGGCAATACAAATGCCAGCGGTGTAAGGGATGCGGTGCGGGCTCTGGCGGAACAGGAATTCGGCGGCCGCCATGACTACGCCATGGCGCTCCACACGGACACCCCGCATCCGCATGTGCACCTGACGGCGCGCACGGTTGGGCATGACGGCGAGAAACTCAATTTGCGCAAAGCTGACCTCCAGCACTTGCACGATACCTTCGCAGAGAAACTGCGCCAGCGCGGCATCGAGGCGGAATCCACCCCGCGGCATGCCCGGGGCAAGACCCGTCGGGGCGAAAGCACACCGGTTTACAAGATCCGCCAGCGCGGCGGGAAACCCTATATCGATGAGAAAAAGCGCAATGAGGTGCGCCGGGATCTGGATCGCAACAACGGCGTGCTTCCAACCCATGCCTGGGACGCGGCAATTGCCGATCGCCGGAATAGGGTCATGCGGACCTATACGGGAGCCGCCCGGATACTGGCACAATCCGATGGTCCCGCGGACCGGGACCAGGCACAGGAGACCGGGCGATTTACCGCCCGGCTGACGGAGGTCGTCACTCAGCGGACGGAGATCGCCAAGTCACTCGAGGTGGCGCCGTCGCATGGCCGCACTAATGGTACAACCGGACCCCACAGGACGGGGCAATACCCGGAGCCAGCGCGTGGGAACGAAGACCGCTCACGGCCGGGCAGGGGCGTGAACGGTAAGGTAAAGCTATGCCGGAGCGAGGCTGGCAATGTACGCACGAGTGTGGTCGGACCAGCCAAATTAGTGAAAATGGCTTGCAGCTGCTGTGATGGCTGAGGACTGTTAGGCCCAACGATGGCAGCTGCCAGCTCTTTCCAAATCTAACGCTCAGCACTTTTTACACACCGGACCTTCAATGCCGGAAGTTTGATGGGCGAGATGCCGGACAAATCTGCCGTTAAAACGCAGCATAGCAAAGTCCGCTTTCGAACCTGGAGTTCGAATACGGGGATGTTGATTCAAGAAATTGGTTTAAACTGTCTTCCAATCCGAAATGAAGGTTTACAATTACATTCGCTGCCGTTTCGTGTCTTTAGCGACTTGAACCACTCAAGTAAGGGCGCAGGACACAACCACCTGCCTCACACACCTTGAGCTGGGACCAGTTGGAATTGTAGAACCTGTTCATTTCATCAGGTTCTACTTTCCATAAACTGGCTAACGGTTAGGCAAGCTCACGCGCAATGTGACGTGCCTGGGCCTGAGCTGAGGCGACCGAAGCTTTGTGACGCTCATCGGCGAATTCCTGATACTCGGCCGCAGCTTCGAACATGCGTTCTGCGCCCAGGTACTTGCGCAATGTGCTGATATGCGCAGAAAGGTGACCCGATTCATTGCGAATTCCACCCTCCTCAAAGCCGAATTCGCCAGCCGATGTCAGCAGCACCAGTGTTTTGCCGGACATGATCGGTTCCAGAGGGAAGTCGCCGCGCGCCAAATCAAACGTAAATGTCTTGTTGATCCGGATGATCTGATCAAACCAAGCCTTCAGGGCTGCGGGCATGCCGTAGTTGTACATGGGCGTCGAAATCAGAAGGATGTCGGAGCGGTCGAGCTCGTCAATCAGCGTATCAGACAAGCTGACCAAAGCGCTCTGTTCAGGAGTGCGCTCCTCTTCTGCTGTAAAGACGGACGCGATCCAATCGTTGGAAATGAAATCCGGCGGTGTCATTCCAACGTCACGCAGAATAATTTCGACGTCCGGATCAACCGTTTTCCATTCTTCCACGAAACTGTCCGCCAAAGCGCGGGAAATGGAGTTATAGGCCGCAACAGGGTTGTCGGTGCGGCGCACGCTGGCGTCAATTCTCAGGATTGTGGTCATCTTGTCACCTAGTCAGTTTGCAATGGACCATTCAAAGGTGAAGCCAGTGACCCGCAGGTACAAATGAAGAGAATTCTGAATAGAGTGAACTGACCTCACCCATCTCTAATCGCTGAAAAAATCTTCTCCAGATGAGACGCCGTCGCAAGTACATCCGCGTCCCTGTTTGCGCCGCCGCTCAAGGATAGGCTGCTCCCCGGTCTCCGTTCTCCAAATGGAATGGAAATTGTTGGGGCATTGAGGAAAGCGGCTTTCATCGATACCGACAGGATAAGGGCGTTTTCCCGTGCAAAGACCCCTTTATCGCGGGTCACGGCCTGAACAGACGGCGGGTACGACGGCAATGTCGGGTAAAGCAGCATCTTCCCTGCCAGTTCCCTGCCAAATTCCGGGATGAGGGCCCGCCGGATTTCCAGCAATGCCTGCAGATCTGTGCCAAGGATTGAAGCCGCTTGAACAAGGCGATCCTGCACATTTGGGTCCAGTCTGGCCTGCTGGTCTCCGACCAGGTTTGGCAGAAGACGAAAGGCTTCGGCACTCACCAGCGTTCCATAGGTTTGGAAGATCTCCGTGACACGAGTGAAACTTTGGATATCAACCCTTTCCAATTCGATGCCATGCTCGGACAAATGCTGCAGGGCCTGTTCGTACATAGCCTTGATTTTCGGGGCAAATCCCGCCAACGCATCCTTCCTCAGGCACAGAATTTGACGACAGGCGTGCCCGGTTTCTTTGCAATCCGACAAAACGCGATCCACAGCGCAAATCTGACTGACGTTTAAAGCGAGTGAGCCTGGCGTATCCAGAGAAGGCGCCAGAGGTAAAATCCCGGCGCTTTCATAGCGGTCCATAGTTGGGCGAAACCCCACCAGGCCCTGACAGGCGGCCGGAATGCGCACGGAGCCGGAGGTATCTGTGCCCAAGGCGATGTCGGCCAAGCCCAAGGCAACGGCTGACGCCGATCCGCTCGAGGACCCTCCAGGCACCATTGTGCTATCCAACGCATTCAGAGGGGTGCCGAAATGCGGATTGACTCCGAGCCCGGAGAAGGCGAATTCCGACATGTTCACATGGCCTAGAATGATCGCGCCCGCGGAACGGAGCCTCGCCACGATCGGGGCGTCATTGTCTGCTGGCTGAGGATCGATGGCCAAAGACCCCGCATGGCTTCGGAGCGCTTGCACGTCGATATTGGCCTTCACCGCAAGAAACTGGCCGTCCAACGGGCCAAGCAGCTTCCCTGCGGCCTGCCGCGCGGCGGCGGATCGGGCATCCTGCAACAGTCTATCTGGCGCAACGCCAAGGAATACCTCGCGCTGCGCGTCGAGCGAAGCCAGGAAGTCGCGCGCCCGTTGAAGGATATTCATGTCGTCAGGACCGGAGCCTGATAATAGGGCAGCTCTTCTACTCGTACGCTTTGCCAGTCTGCCTCATATTGCGTGCGCACGTGCTGCGCGATCTCTCCGAGAGTGGCGAACCAGACGTCACCCCTGTTCAAGATAGTTTCCAACCAGTCTTCCACCTGCCGCCACCGCGCCAAACGCCCGGTCAGGAAGGGATGCCAGATGCCAATCCAGAAGCCACCTTCTTCGTATTGGGCTTCGAATTCCTCCCAAAATGGGGTCAGCCCGGCGCGTGGCCCGGCGACGGGCATCATGTAGCCAATCTCCTCAAAATGGGCGAATTGCGGCCAGTCGTCGGTCCCCCAATGCGATGGAAGTTCGACCAACGTCCGCCCGCCGGATCGCATGAGATATGGCACATCATCCGCCATCAGCGAACTGTCATAGTCGAATTCATGCTTGTTCAGCAAGTCGATGACGGCTTGCGTCACATTGTAAACCGGCGCGCGATAGCCTTTTGGCACATTGCCCAGAACCCGCTTATGCGACTCCAGCGCGCGTTCAAACCAATAGGCTTGTTCAGACGCGCTATGGTTTGTTGGATCTTCGTGCAAATAGCCATGATGGCCGATTTCATGACCATCTTTCAGGATGGCTTGCATAGCATCTGGATATTGCTCCACGACCCATCCGGGGGCGAAGAAGGACTGTTTCAGCCCGAGACGTTTGTAGGTTTCCAGAATCCGAGGGATGGCAACCGTCGGCCCGTAGCGCCCCATGGAGATCGGATAGAGGCGATCATGCCCGTCGACCGGCTTTGCGATATGGATCAGGCTGTCCGCATCGATATCAAAGGTGATCGCACAGGCGCATCGCGCGCCGTTCGGCCAGATAATTTTCTTCTGCATGGTCTTGCTCCTCTGTCACTATTGCGGGGCGTTTTTCGTCAGCCAATCGTCATACCAGCGCTGCAATGCGGATTTGACGGCGGCATATTCATTGGTGCTCAGCCTTTGATCCGCGGCGCGCTGCATGCCGTCGGTGATGTTTTGAAGAATTTTCTTTTCGTCGCACTTTTTAGCTTCGCCGTGCGAAACGGCCAGTTGTCCGCCGGTGAAGACGCTCTGGATATCCGTGGATTTTGCCGAGCTGACCAACAGCTCAACCGGATCAATGCCGGGGTCCAACCAGGGCCCTTCAAGACGGTCCAGGCGCAGGATCACAAAGTCGGCGCGTTTGCCGGCGGACAGGCTTCCGATGCTGTGATCCATACCCATCAAACGCGCGCCACCCATAGTGGCCATGTCGAAAACATCCTTCGCGGTCAGGCTAGGGTTCACCCGATCACTTGACCAATAAAGGCTTTGCGCCAAACGCATTTCGGCGAACATATCGTCATCACCTGCCAGGCTGGTCCCATCCATCCCCAGAGCGAGGTTAATTCCCATCCGCTTCATCAATGGCGCAGGTGCAATGCCGGACCGCAGCCGCAAATTGGAGCTGGGATTGCACACGATATGCGCGCGCGCCTCGGCCACTCGCGCCAGATCTTTTTCGTCCGCCCAGACCATATGCGCCAAGGATAAGCCGTCAGAGAGCAGGCCAGCTTTGCCCAATTCTGCGATGGCACCCTGAAAACTCCGGGCCGTAGCCGACAGGTGTTGCAGTCGAGACTCCTCGGCATGGGTGTGAATGCGCTGGCCGCTTTCGCGAACCTCCCTGGCGATGTCGCGCAGGGTCTCTTGGCCCGTCCAATGCGGTGCCGTGGGGCCAAACCACACATCAGCGCATTCAGAAGCCCTGTATTCGCCATGCATCCGGGACAGAAACCGCACAAAGCATTCCGGATCAATACGTGTGCGCGCAACGTGCTGGCGCTGCAGTTTGCATCGCAGAACCTCGGGCAAGGTGGTCAGAAACGACTGGCTTTGCCCGTATGGATGCACAAGCTGGTTGTGCCATCTCTCGCCCGGCGCGATGGCACAGGACAGGCCAAGCCCATTATATACGGCGATTTTGTCCCTTATCTTCGCTTCGGCAATGGCCGCTGTCTGACTTGCGGTGCAGGCATCCACAACAGCCGTTACCCCATTCTTCAGCAAGCGCATTGCCGCGTATTCGGTGGCAAGGCGCGGCGCAACGTCAGCTGCGCCAGCGGAGGCGAAAATCCAAGGCTCTAACAGGTCATCCCGTATCCCTTGGTTGATCAGGTTCACCCCATAGCAATGGTGATGCGCATTCACAAACCCGGGCAGGATCGCAGTGTTTGTGTCCGAATGCACCCTTGCGCTGGGATAACGTGACTTTAATTCGGCCAGAGGTGCCAAGCCAGCTATTCTGCCGTCTAGAACATAAAGCGCGTAGTCGTTGTGACTGTGAAAGGCATCTTCGATGATCCAGCGGGCGGAAAATATGTCGCCGCCATCAGCCGTCATGAACAACAAATTCCAGCGCGCTCGGCTTGCCTTCGTCCCCGTTGACAGGAGTGATATCCTGCGGGCAGGCCGACATCACGGCGTAGACTGGCATCTCAGCTTTGAAGGTCATGCTGTCCCCCGGCTTTGATACTGGCGCAGCCCAGGCAAGGCTGCCATCAGGGTGAACTGGGACGTTCATCCACAGATTGAAGGGCGCTGGCACATGCGGTGCTTTTTTCCCGATAGCAAGCAAGGCCTGCCTCAAGTTGTCGGCGCAATTGTCGTGGTAATCAGTGACGCCCAATTGCTTGTACCGGTTGCCGTCGCAAGCGGCGATCGTTGTGTCATGAACACCCGGCGATGTGTCTTGGGTCAGCGTCAAAAGAGGATTGCGCAGATTGCTGACCAACCTGTCGCCGACCTTTGGGAAAACAGACAGAAGATCCGTGTGCACATGCGGCATTGACATATATTCATGCAGCTCTGCCGCATTGAACGCCCAGAAATCGCAGACTTGCCAGCCGGTCGGATTGGTGATGGTCAAAGTCTGCCCGGCTGTCAAACGCACCGCGACACCGCAACGTGCTGGCACTGTATACCGTTCTGCAATGACCGGGACGCCGTCGGCAGAGACCGTGCTGTCCAGTGTTTGATTGAAACCATCGGGTTGGGAAGGGTCAAAACTTTGCATGCGCAAGAACTCCTGATTAGGGGTTCAGAAACGCATGCTTCTCGGCAATTTAGAAATGACAAAAATTCAAGCGACGGATTAGATCGTTGCGGACGCGCTAATCTTCAAAAAACCTTTGACCTACGGCGCTGTCGCGAAACTCATCTGCTTGGTCCAATAGCCATTCCCGGAACACACGAACGCGTGCACGATTGGCGTAAGTTTCCGGGCAGACGAGAAAATAGCTCTTGTTCTTCAATGCCGTGTCAAAGGGAGCGACCAGCATATTGCGTTCCAGAAAACGCGCGGCGGCCAAAAGGCTGACCAGGGCCACACCATGACCATCGCTTGCCGTCAGCAAGCAGATGTGTTCCTCGGAATAGGTGACATAGGGCTCGACATCACCAGTCTGCAAGCCAGCCGCGTCCATCCAGCGCTCCCAACTCGGATCCGCATCGGAAAACCCGCTCCATTGGTATTCGATGAGACGAGACTTCAGAAGATCTTCGGGGGAACTCAGTGACTTCGCCTTTTCCACGCTGCAGACAGGGGCCACCCAGTCATTCAAAACCCAAGCCACATTGCTGTCAGGATAATCGCCAAAGCCATACCGAATGGCAACATCCACATCGCTGGATTTGAAATCCACCAGCTGGTCGCTTGACAGAACCCTTACCGAAATCTCTGGGTATTTCTCGTAAAAGCCTCGCAGCCGCGGGCTAAGCCAATTGGCGGCAAAAGACCCGGTTGTTGAGATTGTCAATGTGCCCGCAAGGTCGTCTTCCTCCAGCGCGAGAGAGGCGGCTTCGATGTTCTTGAAGGCCTCAATGATGTGGGGCGCGTAATTGGCTCCATCCTCCGTCAGTTTCAAGGCGCGGGTCAGCCGGTGGAACAGGGGCACCCCAAGTTGATCCTCCAGCGATTTGATCTGATGGGAAATGGCAGTCGGAGTAACGCATAATTCATCGGCGGCATCCTTGAAACTCAGATGCCGGCAGGCCGCTTCGAAGGCCTGAATGCTTTTCAATGACGGAATCTTCGCCATGACGCGCGGCCTTGCTCTCCTGATGCGATGCTATTTCGTCGCTCTACTCTAACCCGATTGCCAGTTCACATGTGGGCGAAATTCTCAGCTGTGAGGTGAAAACATCTAATTTGAGAAGATAGGGCATTCTCTCTTGAATTTGCGTGAAAGTTGGGAGGTTGTCTTGGATCCATTTTTGAAAGTCACCGGCATCGGCAAGTCGTTTGGCGCCGTTCGTGCATTGCACAACGTCAATCTGCTGGCCTCGAAGGGCGAGTGCATTGCGATTTTGGGCGAGAACGGGGCGGGGAAAACCACGTTCGCAAGCGTTCTGATCGGTCTGTATCAGCCCGATAACGGCGAAATCAAACTGGGCGGAACACCTGTTTCGGTAACCAGCCCAGCAAGAGCTATTGAGCATGGGATCGGCATGATCCACCAGCATTTCAGCCTAGTCGGCGCGATGACCGCCGAAGAGAACATTCTGATCGGCTTGCCCAGCACAAAGAGGAGTGCCGAAGCGCGGGCGCGCATTCGGCAGCTTTGCAGCGACTTTGACTTTAACGTCGATTTCGACATCCGCGTCACGGAAATGCCTGTGGGCATGAAACAAAGGGTGGAAATCCTTAAGGCGCTGTTTCGCGATGTATCGATCCTGATCCTGGATGAACCCACCAGCGTTCTTGCCCCGACCGAAGTCGCGCCGTTTCTCAAAGGGGTGCGCAAGCTGGTCGCCAACGGCTGCCTTGTCTTTTTCATCAGCCACAAGCTCGATGAAATTCGCGAAATTGCCGATCGCGTCATGATAATGCGCCATGGGCGTGTCGAGGGAGTTCTTCCGGTTGCGACCACGCCCATGGCCCATATGTCAGCGCTTATGATGGGAGAAAAGCCGACCGGCGAAACGGTCGAGACGCCCAAGGCCAAAAAGGCGCGCAACGACACCAGCCCAGCACCGGACGCTCTGGTTGTCTCTGATGTCTGCCTGACCGATCCAGGCGGCGCGGAAATCCTGCAAGATGTGACCCTCTCCGTGAAGGCTGGCGAAATCCTTGGAATCGCCGGGATCGACGGCAATGGCCAGACGGAGTTGAGCGAGGTGATCACCGGCCTCAAAAGGCAAACCAGCGGCGCCATCCACCTTAATGGCACGGAGATATCAAGCGCCTCCATCGCTTCGCGCATTGCAGATGGCATAGGCTTCGTGCCCGAGGACCGCCATGCCGAGGGCTTGGTCCTGTCGCTCAGTGTCGAAGAAAATATGGCCTTTCGATCCATTGGTGAAGACAGGTTCATGTCTGGCGGTCTGATTTCCCGGCGCGCGATGCACGAGATCGCAAGCGACGTGGTCGCGGCCTTTGACATTAGGCCCCCTGACCCGAAATTGAACGCCTCGGCTTTATCCGGTGGCAATCAACAAAAAATCGTTCTGGCCCGTGAAGTGGCCCGGGCGCGCAATCTCTTGGTCGTCGTACAGCCGACTAAAGGGCTTGATGTCGGCGCAACGGAATTTGTTCAGAACCAGATCCGTGCCGTCGCCCAAAGCGGCGTGGGGGTTCTCTATATCTCCACTGAACTTGAACATGTGCTCGACATCTCTGACCGCGTTGCCGTGATGGCCTTTGGCCGGATCACGGGTGTTGTCGATCCAGAAAACACAACTCTTCAAGACATCGGGCTCTTGATGACCGCAGCACCGGAGGAGGAATAATGAACAGATTCACCATGCAACGCCGGATTGCGATTGCTTTGCTTTTAGCGCTGAGCGTTGGCGGCGTTCTGATCCTGCTGGACGGGCACAACCCGTTTGAGGCCTATAAGGTTCTGTTTCTGGAATCTTTCCTGAATTACTGGGGTTTCTCCAATACTTTGGTCAAAGCCTCGCCGATACTTCTGGCCGGGCTGGCCGTGATCATTCCGATGCGCGCCGGTGTGTTCAACATCGGTGGCGAGGGGCAGATCTATATTGGCGGGTTGTTCGGCGCCGTCTTCGCTTTGGCGATCCCCGATCTGCCCGGTCTATTGGGCGTGCCGCTTATATTTATCGCCGCCGCCGGCGGCGGGGCGTTCTGGGCGGCAATTCCTGCGTATCTCAAAGTCTATCGGGGCACGAATGAGGTCATTGTCACGCTGCTGATGAACTTCATTGCGATCCACATCGTCAGCTACGCCGTGGCCGGGCCGCTATTGGCCGAAGGCGCGCCATATCCTTATTCCGAGGAAGTCTCAGAAGCCTATCGCCTGCCTATTCTGATGCCGCGATCTGATACCCATGTGGGCTTTGTATTCGGGCTGGCCATGGCGGTCATCTTGTATTTCTGGCTGCGCTTCACGCCATCGGGTTTCCAGCTGGACCTTGTGGGGCGCAATGCGCGCGCTGCGGCCTATGCCGGTGTGGACCAGAAAAAGACCGTCATCCGCGCCATGTTGATTGGCGGCGGCCTTGCAGGCATGGCCGGCGCAATCGAGGTGATCGGGTTGAAGTACCGCTTGTTCCACCTGTTTAGCGATGGCTACGGCTATGACGGAATTGTCGTCGCCTTCCTTGCGGCTCTTAACCCAATTGTCGCGCCTTTGACCGCGCTGTTCCTTGCCGGGCTCTCTGCCGGCGCGGGAACGATGCAACGTGCCGTCGGGGTCGACAGTTCCGTCATCGAAGTGGTCGAGGGGCTCGTCGTGGTTCTTGTCGCCGCCGCCCTCGTGACACCGCGAACCAGGTCAAAATCCATTCTGAAACCCCTGGCAAAAAACCTGCGGTTGCGCCGCCAAACACAACGCCAAAAGAAAGAGGCATAGGCTATGATTGATCTTGTTTTGCTGGGCGACGTCCTTGCCGGAACCGCCCGATTGGGTACGCCAATTGCTTTTGCTGCCCTTGGCGGGGTGATTGCGGAACGTGGCGGGCTGTACAACATCGGCCTCGAAGGTCAGATCCTAGCCGGAGCGCTTGGCGCTGCTGCTGGTTCTTTCGCAACGGGCTCCGCCGTGATCGGGCTCGGATGCGGGATCATTTGCGGCCTGATCTCTGGCCTGCTGCTTGGGTATATGTCGATCCGGCTGCGCATCAACCAGCTGGTTGGCGGTATCGCGCTCAACCTGCTGCTGGCCGGTCTCACAGCTTTTCTGTCCCGTCAGATATTCGGGGCTCAGGCCGGAGGGGCGCGGGTAAACGGGTTCTCGCAGATCGATATTCCCTTCTTGTCAGATCTTCCCGTCGTTGGCCCGTCCCTGTTTTCCCAGGATCCGCTGTTCTACCTATTGATCGGATTGGCAATAGCAGCCTGGTTCTGGCTGATGAAATCCCACAAGGGTCTGGACCTGCGCGCCGTTGGCGAAAACCCGAAGGCTGCGGACTTGGCCGGGGTTCCTGTCTTTCGCATGCAATATCTCGCAATTGCAGTCAGCGGAGCCCTCGCGGCGCTGGCCGGGGTGCATCTGGTCTTGTCGCAAGTCTATGTGTTTGCGGAGGGCATGAGCGCGGGCAAAGGCTTCATTGCGCTTGCGGCAATCATCTTGGGACGTTGGTCGCCCATTGGCGCGATCTGCGCGGCGCTTTTCTTCGGCTTCTGTGATGCGGTGCAGTTCAAACTGCAATTCACCTCGCCAGAGATTCCCTATCAGCTCTTCCTGATCTTGCCTTACCTCGCATCGCTCATCGCACTCGTGGTCCTTGGCGCCAAGGCCAGCGCACCTGCAAGCGTCGGACTGCCCTACGACCGGGAGCATCGATAAATCTCAGCCGTGACGTGAGAAACCATCGTTTTTCACGTCACGATCCTCCCGTCACCCTGACAACACATATCCAATAAGGGAGAACAGCAATGCAATTGAAATCCAAACTATTGGCGGGGCTTGCGGCACTGATGTTGGCAGGGCCTGCGGCCGCTGACGGGATCGAACGCGCCGCGATCGTTATGCCCGGATCGATTTCTGACAATGGCTGGAACCAAGCCGGATTCGAAGGTCTCACCAAGGCAGGTGAAGCGCTCGGCTTTGAAGCCGCCTTTTCCGAAAGCGTGCATCAGCCGGAACAAATCGAAGTTCTGAGCGACTACGCACGCCGGGGATATGACCTTGTGATCGGTCACGGTGGAGAATTCCAAGACGCAGTGGAACGTGTCGCAGCCCGCTTCCCGGAAACCATGTTCATGGTGAACAACGGACTGGGCACCAAAGACAACATTGCCAACGCGGATTTCTATTTCAGCCAAATCGCTTATCTGATGGGCTACGTTGCAGGCTCCATGTCAGACACAGGCACCATCGGCATCATCGCGGCGCAGCAGTTCAAGTTCACGAACGACACGGTTGCTGGCTATGAAGCGGGCGCCAAAGCGGCCAACCCTGACGTCAGAGTTCTGGTTACCTGGACCGGCGACTGGGATGACATCGCCAAGGGCAAAGAAGCTGCCTTGAACCAAATTTCCCAAGGCGCCGATGTCGTCTGGCCGACAATGGACAGTGCGACGCTGGGCTCCATGCAGGCCGTTCAGGAAAAAGGCGTCTATGGCATCGGCATTTATCGTGATGCGATCAACGAATGGCCGGAAATCCTGCAGTCCGCTATTCTGGATGTCCGGGGCAACATGCGGTCCTACCTGGAACTGGCAGCTGCTGGAAAACTGGAAGGTGCACTCTACCGGGCGGATATGGGCAATGAACTGGCCATGCGGATCGGGTCGTTCCACCCAGATATCCCGGTGGACGTTGTGGATGAAGTCAACAAACTGATCGACGCCATGAAGTCCGGCACTTGGGTTGTAAATCCACAATAATGCATCCCTAATAATCGCTCCTCCTTTTACTCTCGCCCCCAAGTCTGGGGGCTTTTTTTATAGCTAGAGAAGTCAATGATTGAAGCCTTTCGCTTGTACCGCGTGGGACTGTGTTACCCCCGATTTCGCCGGAGTCACTAGGCTTTCTATTGCTGGTTTTCAGTTGGACAATACCCTCCAATGAATAAATCCAGGACTGCCTAAGATCCAACCATGCAAACGCTCAATGAACACCATCCTTGCAAAATCTGTGACCAGACATCCATGCACATTGCAGCATCGGTCAAACTGGGCTCGAAGGATGAGTTCGCCGCGTCACGAGCGAACGGCTGGTCCAAGATGATCCGCCCTTGGCTGCGCCGAACATGAACCGACGCGGCGCGGACCTTGCCGCTGTTGCCCTTCTGGGATTTTGCTAGCGCAGCATTTCTTCGCTGGTGCGGCACACTCATTGCTGCGTTGCAGCCGATGTCGCCAGGGCGGCCATTGAAAGCCAATCTGAAGGGCGAAATTCAAACCATCCTTTCGCCGCAACCGGATGCGATCATCGAGGAGCTAGATGGAGCTGCCATTTGCTCTTGCAGCCATTGCTGTCAACGCCGTTTGAACTTTCCCCAAAAGTGCCGAAG
The DNA here is from genome assembly GCF_040704725.1 of Leisingera sp. JC11. Taxonomy (NCBI): domain Bacteria; kingdom Pseudomonadati; phylum Pseudomonadota; class Alphaproteobacteria; order Rhodobacterales; family Roseobacteraceae; genus Leisingera; species Leisingera sp. JC11. The sequence continues at coordinate 89 of NZ_JBFCVS010000033.1, read as the reverse complement.
TAAAATTCCCCACTTGCTTGGTCCCGGTGATCAGCCGGCGTCAGTGATCAGCGGCTCCATTCCTTGTCTTTGGCGGCCGTCCACGGCGC
>NZ_JBFCVS010000032.1:0-30271 GCF_040704725.1 Leisingera sp. JC11 | reverse complement strand
AGGTCAGCATGATTGACCAAATGTTTCGCGCGCGAAACATTTGGTCCGAACCGGATCTATATCAGGAGGCCGTTTCCGGCGCCGTCCAGGCGCCCCGCCCCACCGCCACATAGGTCTCGAACCCGGCCCGTTTGGCGGCCTTGGGGGAGTAGATGTTGCGCAGGTCCGCCATCCGCGGCACCTCCATCTCGCGGGCCAGTTTCTTCAGATCCAGCGCCCGGAACTCGTTCCACTCGGTCAGGAGCACCACCAGGTCGGCTTGTCTCACCGCCTGATAGGGGTCGTCCTCCCATTTGACACCGGGCAGCAGGGTCTCGCCCTCGGACCTTCCTTGCGGGTCCACCACCCGGACCTTGGCGCCGCCGCCCACCAAAGCGGGCACGATGGTCAGGCTCGGCGCTTCGCGCATGTCGTCGGTGTTGGGCTTGAAGGTGACGCCGAGCACCGCGATGGTTTTGCCGTTGAACGAGCCGTCGCAGGCATCGCGCAGCTTCTCGACCATCCTTTGTTTCACCTCGTCATTCACCCGCATCACGGTCTCGGTGATGCGCAGGGGGAAGGCATGGTCCTGGCCGATCCGCGCCAGCGCCGCGGTGTCCTTGGGGAAGCATGATCCGCCATAGCCGGGGCCTGCATGCAGGAACTTGTTGCCGATGCGGCCGTCGAAGCCGATGCCGCGGGACACTTCCTTGACGTCCGCCCCGACCCGCTCGCAGAGGCCGGCGATTTCATTGATGAAGGTGATCTTGGCGGCCAGGAAGGCATTGGCCGCGTATTTGATCAGCTCCGCCGATTCCAGGTCGGTGGTCAGGATCGGGAAGTCGCGCAGGTAAAGCGGGCGGTAGATCTCCGCCATCACCTCTGCCGCGCGCTCGTTCTGAACGCCGACCACCACCCGGTCGGGTTTCATGAAATCCTCGATCGCGGCGCCCTCGCGCAGGAACTCCGGGTTGGAGGCGACATCGAAATCGGCCTGCGGATTGGCCTTGGCGATCACCTGTTTCACCTGCCGGTTGGTGCCCACCGGCACGGTGGATTTGGTGACCACCACCGCGTAGCCCGTCAGCGCGGCGGCGATCTCCTCGGCGGCGGCCATCACATAGGTGAGGTCGGCATGGCCGTCGCCGCGCCGGGTCGGGGTTCCGACGGCGATGAACACCGCCTCGGCGCCGTCCACCGCGGCGGCCAGATCACTGGTGAAGCTGAGCCGCCCGGCGGCCACGTTCTTCTCCGTCAGCCGGTCCAGGCCCGGCTCGTAGATCGGCACCTCGCCCCGGTTCAGCCGTTCGATCTTGCCCGCGTCCTTGTCGACGCAGATCACGTCATGGCCGAAATCCGAAAAACAGACGCCCGACACCAGTCCGACATAGCCGGTGCCAATCATTGCAATACGCATGGAATGCCCTTTCCCCAATCCCCTGCCGGCCGCTTGGGTGCCGCCGTTGTTATGAGATTAGAAGGATATACGCGGGCGGACAGGGCCGGAACCGGTTTTTTGCAGCGGCCGTGCGCCGGGCGGCGGCAGGAGGGATAATAGGTCCGCTTCGGACCGAATGTTTCGCGCGCGAAACATTCGGTCCGAAGCGGACCTATTGTGGCACGGCAAACGCGGACGGGGAAAGGGTTTGACAGGGGCTGGGAATTATGAGTTTTCGCACCCGCACGTGCAGCACCGGATTCATCTCACAGGCAAGGAGCACCCTTTGGCGTCAGCAGCAGAGGCCCCCGGCACCACATCCCCGGCATCCGCCGCCCCCGCAGGTGCGGGCCGCCTGGTGGCGGTGGTGGTGACCCACAACCGGCTGGACAAGCTGAAGGCGACGCTGGCGCGGCTCCTGGAGAGCCCGGAGCATGAGCTGGCGGCGGTGGTGGTGGCCGACAATGCCTCCAGCGACGGCACCGGCGCCTGGCTGGCCTCGAAGGACGACCCCAGGCTCGACGTCTGCACCAGTGCGGAAAACCGCGGCGGCGCCGGCGGCTTCGAGATGGGCATGCGCCGGGCGATGGAGGCGCACGGCCCGGACTGGCTGGTGGTGATGGATGACGATGCGCGCCCCGCGCCCGGCACCTTTGCCGCCTTCCACGCCCGGCCGCGGCCGCTGGACACCGCGCTGGCGGCGGCGGTGTTTTTCCCCGACGGCCGGATCTGCGAAATGAACCGCCCCTCGGTGAACCCGTTCTGGAACCCCGCCGTCTTCCTGCGCACGCTCCTGAAAGCGCGCGACGGCTATCACATCCCCTACAGCGCCTATGAGGAAAAGGCGCCGCGGCCGATTGATCTCACCTCCTTTGTCGGGCTGTTCCTGCCGCGGCGGATGGTGGCGGCGGCGGGCTATCCGGACCCGGGCCTGTTCCTTTACGGCGATGACGTGATCTACACCCTGGGGCTCAGGCGGCGCGGCGAGAAGATCCTGTTCGACCCGGGGCTGCCCTTCGAGCATGACTGCTCCACCTTCCAGAACGACCGCCAGCGGGTGTTTTCCCCGCTGTGGAAGGTCTATTACGCCTACCGCAACGGGCTGATGATGTACCGGGCGGCCGCGGGCGGCATCCTGTTCTGGCCGCTGCTGCTGCTGGTGGCGGTGAAATGGCGGCTGACGGCCGGGCGCTACGGCGCCGGGGAGCGGCAGGCCTATCTGCGGCTGTGGCGCCATGCGGTGCGCGACGGCATGCGCCGCGACACCCGCCGCAGCCACGCCCGGGTGATGGCGCTGGCGGCGGGGCAGGGCGGCGACTGAGCCTGCCCGCCCGGCGGCGCGGCCGCCTCAGCGGTTCAGGATGTCGCGGTGGAACCGGCCCATCAGCACCAGCCCCAGCACCGTCAGCACCAGGCTGACCAGCAGCACATAGGTGCTGCTGGCATATGAAGCGGTATAGGTCGGGTAGAAGCCGGTGCGCATCAGCCCGGTGATATGGGCCAGCGGGTTATACCACAGGATGTTCTGGGCCAGCGGCGGCAGGTCTTCATAGATGAACAGGACGGCCGAGGCCAGGAACAGCGGCCGGGTGAAGATCGACCAGGCCACGTCCCACAACGGGTAGAGCCCGCTGAGCACGCAGTTCAAGGTGCCGACGCCAAGGCCGAGCGCCATCGCCAGCCCCATGGCGCCGACAGCCGGCGGCAGGTCCAGCACGGTGCGGCTGTCGATCGCGGCCAGCACCCCGCAGAGCAGCAGGATGGCGATCAGGCCGCCGGTCAGCGCATTCAGCAGAAAGCGCGCCAGCACCGCATCCACCCAGGTGACGGCAGGGAATTTCAGCAGCGGCCGCGAAAAGCCGATCGCCCGGGCCACGGTTGTGGAAATGCCCTGGTAGAGGTTGAAGGGCAGAAAACCGGTGGCGTAGAACAGCAGGAAGCTGGTGCCCAGCGACGGGTTGCGGATCACCAGCGAAAAGCCGATCGACATGAACAGCACCGCCGCCACCGGCTCCAGCACCGCCCAGAGGTAGCCGCCCGGCGTGCGGCCGTAGCGGGTCGACATTTCCCGTAGCATCAGCGCGCCGATGGTGCGCAGGGCGGCAAAGCGGCGCCGGTGCGGCTTGGGGAGCTGGGCCGGGGGAATCGGGGCCGGAGAATTTGAGGCCGCGGCGGCGGCGGCGGAAGAGGAACTGGCCATGGCGGGGAGCGCTTGCGAATGTGAGGGGAATGTGCGGTTGTGAACGGGGTTGCTGCGGGCGATACTATGAGCGAAAACCCAGGCAATGACAAACCGCCGCACACGAAAATAGGCAGAGTATGACCAAAGAGGGCCCGGCCGTGGCAGCAATCAGCCCCGGCCCGCAAAATCCGGGGCCAGCCCCGCAGGCAGTTCCGCCAGCCGCTCCGGAATCCGGCCCGGGCCGGACCGCAAAACCGGCTGCCAAAGCGGAGCCGGAGGCCGGGAAGCTGAAACAGTGGCGCCGCCGGGCCCAGGCCGCGGAGGCCGAGCTGGAAGCGCTCAGGGCGCAGCAGCCCGCCTTTCCGGTGGCCCGCCCGGCGCAGATGAAACAGCGCCATTGGGGGTTGCTGGCCAGCTTCGCGGCGCTGGTGCTGGCACCGCTGGCGGCGGCGGTCTTCTACCTGTTTGCAGTGGCGGAGGACCAGTATGCCTCCACTGCCGGCTTCACCGTCCGCAGCCAGGAAAGCTCCGGCGCCAGCGACCTCCTGGGCGGGCTGGCCAGCTTTGCCGGCGCCTCCACCGCGTCGGACGGCGACATCCTCTATGAGTTCATCCAGAGCCAGGAAATGGCCGGGGCGGTCAATGCCCGGGTCGACCTGCGCGCCCATTACAGCCAGCACTGGCCCGGCGACTGGGCGTTCTCGATCTGGCCCGATGCGACGCTGGAGGAACTGGTCTGGTTCTGGCAGCGCATCGCCCGCATCTCCTATGACAGCAGCTCCGGGCTGACCGAGGTGCAGGTCACCGCCTATGATCCGGAAACCGCCCGCGCCATCACCCGCGCCATCGTCGAGGAAAGCCAGATCCGCATCAATGCGCTCAATGACCAGGCGCATGCCGATGCGATGCGCTATGCCGAGGCCGATCTGGCGGAGGCGCTGGAGCGGCTCAAACGCGCCCGCGAGGCGCTGACCCGGTTCCGCACCCGCACCCGCATCGTCGATCCCGAGGCCGACATCCAGGGCCGCATGGGGGTGATGAACAACCTGCAGGAGCAGCTGGCCGAGGCGCTCATTGAATACGATCTGCTGACCGGCACGGTGGCAGAGGGCGACGTGCGGCTGAAGAAGGCGCTGCAGCAGATCGATGTGATCCGCGCGCGCATCGACATCGAGCGCCAGACCTTTGCCTCCAGCAATACCGACACCGGCGGCGTCGGCGAGGATTACCCGTCGCTGATCTCGGAATACGAGCGCCTCACGGTGGACCGGGAGTTTGCCGAGGAAACCTACCGCGCGGCGCTGGCGGCGCTGGAGCTGGCGCGCGACGAGGCGGCCCGCCAGAGCCGCTACCTGGCCACCTATATCACCCCGACCCTGGCCGAGGAGGCGGAATACCCCCGCCGATTCGTGATGACCGGGCTGGCCGGGCTGTTCCTGCTTCTGGGCTGGTCGATCGGGACGCTGATCTACTACTCGATCCGCGACCGCAGCTGAGGCCGGGGCGGTGATCCGGTTCGAGAACCTGACCAAGAGCTTCTGGCTCAAGGGCGAGCGCAAGATTGTCATCGACAATCTGAACCTGACGCTGCCATCGGGGCGCTCGCTGGCGCTTCTGGGGCGCAACGGCGCCGGCAAGTCGACGCTGCTGCAGATCATCGCCGGCACCCTGCGCCCCGATCACGGGCGGGTGGTGTCGGACGGCACCATCTCCTGGCCGGTGGGGCTGGGCGGCTCGTTCCACCCCGATCTGACCGGGGCGGAGAATGTGCGCTTCATCGCCCGGATCTACGGCGTCGACACCGATGACCTGGTGAATTTTGTCGGCACCTTTGCCGAGCTGGGGAAATTCTACGACATGCCGATGCGCAGCTATTCCTCCGGCATGCGCTCGCGGCTCACCTTCGGCGCCTCGATGGGGATCCGCTTCGATACCTATCTGGTCGATGAGGTGACCGCGGTGGGCGACGCCGCCTTCAAGCGGAAAAGCCGCAAGGTCTTTGCCGACCGGATGAAGACGTCCAGCGCCATCATGGTCAATCACTCGATGCACCAGGTGCGCCAGTTCTGCAACGCGGGCCTGGTGCTGGAAAGTGGGCGGATCCGCTATTTCGACGACTTGGAAGAGGCCATCGAATTGCATGAGGACATGCTGGCCTGAGTGGCGGTGCGGCCTTGTTAGAGCCTGTTTTTCCGCCGGGCTGAAAGCGGGCCGGCGGCGGTCTGCGCGGCGCCGGAATTGCGCCCCCGGGGGCGTGTACTTCCGGGCCCGGCTGCAGTATGCAGCGGCAAAGGCCGGCGGGGCAGAAAAGGGAACGGGATGAAAGACGCGAGGGCAGGCACAGCCGGGTTCACCACTCTGCAGCCGCTGATATGGCCCGAGGCGGGGATTTGCACCGAGCGCGGTCTCTATCTGCGGCTGCAGGGCGCGGCCGGGCCGGCCGCGGACGACCAGGGCTGGCGGTTCCCGGCCGGCAGCGGCGCCCGCTTCGACACCTGGTTCAACCTGTTCAACGCCGGCACCTGGCAGCGCCAGTGCCGCCTGCAGAGCCTGCATCTGCTGCTGGAAGGGGAGGGCTGTTTCGCGGTCACCGTCTTTATGGCGCTGCCGCAGGGCGCCTGGCAGCAGCAGCAGCATAGGGCTGAGCTGGCCCCCGGCCGCCCGGCGCGGCTGGATCTGAGCGCGCTGCTGGCGGCGGCGGGGCAGCGCGGGCTGATTTTCTTTGAGCTGCAGGCTGCGGATGGCCCCGCCGCCCTGGCGCGGGCGGGCTGGCAGACGGCGGATGCGCCGCGCCGGCAGCCCGGCCTGGCGCTGGCCGTCACCACCTTCCGGCGCGAGGCCGAAGCGGCCCGCACGGCGGAGCGTTTCGCCGCCTTCCGGGCGCAGTCCCGGATCAAGGCGCATCTGCAGCTGATCGTGACCGACAACGGCCGCACGGTGGACCTGCCGCCGCGGGACGGGGTCACGGTGATCGCCAATGAGAATCTGGGCGGCGCCGGCGGGTTCACCCGCGGCCTGCTGGAGGCGCGCGCCCGCGGCGCCAGCCATTGCCTGTTCATGGATGACGATGCCTCGATCCATATGGGCAGCCTGGAGCGCACCTGGATGCTGCTGGCCTATGCCGAGGACCCCGCCACCGCCATTGCCGGGGCGATGATCAGCGAGCAGCGCCGCTGGGAGATCTGGGAGAACGGCGCCCGCTTCTTCACCCGCTGCCGGCCGCTGCACATGGGCACCGACCTGCGCGATTTCCGACAGGCCGCGGACATGGAATGGGAGGTCTCCGGCCCGCCGCCGCCGCAGCTCTATGGCGGCTGGTGGTATTTCGCCTTCCCGCTGGAGCGGGCGGAGCATCTGGCCTTTCCCTTCTTCGTGCGCGGCGATGATGTCAGCTTCTCGCTGGTCAACCGCTTCAATATCGTGCGCCTCAACGGGGTGGTCTCCTTCCAGGAGAGCTTTACCGAGAAGCAAAGCCCGCAGACCTGGTATCTGGACCTGCGCAGCCACATGGCGCATCACCTCAGCCTGCCGGCGCTGGATGTCGGGGCCTGGGGGGTGCTGAAAATCGCCGTCTGGTTCTTCCTGCGGAACCTGCCGCGGATGCATTACGGCACCCTGGCCGCCATCAACCTGGCGGTGGAGGATGTGCTGCAGGGGCCGGAGTTCTTTGATGCCCATGCGGATCTGGTCGCGCGCCGCGGCGATCTGAAGGCGCTGGCGGGCGACGAGGCCTGGCAGGACCTGAAGCCGGAGGCGGATCTGCCGCCGCTGCGCCGGGAGCCGCCGCCGGCCTGGCTGCGGCATCTGATGAAGCTGAGCCTCAACGGGCTCTTGCTGCCGTTCTATGCCCGGATCGGGCGCCGGATCACCCTGGAGGCGGACTGCCGCGACAGCCTCGGCCATGCCTGGGGTGCGGCGGAGATCAGCTATCTCAATGCCGCGCTCGACAAATATTACACGGTGCGCCACAACAAGCCTGCGGCCTGGCGCGAGATCCGCCGGTTTGCGGCAAACGCCCGGGCCTTTCTGAAGGCCTATGACGGGCTGGCCGCCCGCTACCGCGGCGCCTATGGCCGCCTGACCAGCGAAGGCTACTGGCGGGCCAAGCTGGCGATGGACCGCCCCGGAGAAGGTTTGCAGCAGGATCCCGCCGCGTGAAGATGGTCAAGAAAATACTCCGCCCCTTCGCCGCGGAAGCGCCGCTGCAGGTGATCCTGTTCATCGGCCACCACAAGGCCGGCTCGACCTCGCTGCAGGATTTCCTGGCCCGCAATGCGGCGGCGCTGGCGCAGCAGGGGATCCTGTATCCGTTCACCGATTTCGAGGGCATGGCGCATCTGGCCGCCGCCGCGGGCGGGCAGCGGCCGCGGGGGGCACTGCCGGTCAATGTGCGCGAGCCGCATAATGCGCTGGCCTTCCGGATGCTGGCCGCGCGCCGCAAGTGGACGCTGCCCGGCTATCACAAGCTGCTGCCGGGCCTGGCGCAGATGCAGCATGCGATCCAGCAGCAGATCCGCTTTTCCCGGCCGCATACGGTGATCCTCGCGGCTGAGGTGTTTGCCAATTTCGGCACCTATGGCACGGCGCTGATCGAAGAGCTGGCAGGCGGCTTCCCCGGCGCTGAATTCACCGTGGTGGCGACGCTGCGGCGGATCGACGACTATCTGGCGTCCTGGCACGGCCAGCGGCTGAAATTCGGCCACCGGGTGAAGGCGCTGCGCAGGGGCGGCGGCGAAGACTATTTCCGGGGCATTCATTTCGACTACCGGCGGATGCTGGAAGCCTGGCTGCAGGCGCTGCCGGAGGCGCAGCTGATCCTGCGCGATTACGCCGATGTGCAGGCGGGCGGCGGCTCGGTGGCGGATTTCTTTGCCCAAACCGGGCTGGTGCTGCCGAAGGGTCTTGCGCCGGAGCGGCGCGAGAACGACTCCCTGCACCGGGCCGCCTACGAGATTGTCCTGAAGGGAAACAGGCGGCTGCCGCCGGAGCAGGCGGACCGGCTGCGCCAGGCGCTGGCAAGGCAAACGCCCCGCCTGAAACTGCCGGCCAGCAGCAGCGTCGAGCTGTTCGGCGCGGCCCGCCGGGCGCGGCTGGCAGAGCGGTTTGCACCGGTCGATGCCTGGCTGGGGGCGCTGGACGGGCGGGCCGGGTTCTTTGCCGGCCTGGATGGGATCCTGGCAGAACGGCCGGTCCCGGAGGCCGGGGCCTGCGGCCAGCTGCTGGCGCAGCTGGAGACGCGGCCGGACTGGTGCGGCGGCGATGCAGACCTGCAGGCCATAGCTGCACTGTGCGCGCAATGGGCTGCGAATTCGGCCCAGCAGGCCGGCGCGGGCTGACACCGGGCAGCATCGGGCAGCACAGGGGGCGGCGGCAACTAGACGTTTCCTTTTGCGGTGTCCTGGGGTAGGGCGGAACCGCTGAAAGGGCGGCGGAACGGGGCGCAGGCGAGGAAGGGGCACAACATGGCTGCAGGCAGATTTCTGATGGTGGGCGCAGGCCTCTCCGGCGCTGTGATCGGGCGGCATCTGGCCGAGGCGGGCCACCAAATCACCGTGATCGACAGCCGCGGCCACATCGGCGGCAACTGCCATACTGAGCGCGATGCGGAGACCGGCGTCATGCTGCATGTCTACGGGCCGCATATCTTCCACACCGACGACGCCGAGGTCTGGGACTATGTGAACCGATTCGGGACTTTCAGGCCCTACAAGAACCGGGTGAAATCCACCACCCGCGGGCTGTCGGGCGAGCAGGAAGTCTTCTCGCTGCCGGTCAACCTGCACACCATCAACCAGTTCTTCCGCAAGACGATGCGCCCGGAGGAGGCGCATGATTTCATCACGCAGGAACAGGCCGACACCTCGATCGAAAACCCGGAGACCTTCGAGGAGCAGGCGCTGCGCTTTGTCGGCAAGGATCTCTATGAGGCGTTTTTCAAGGGCTACACCATCAAGCAGTGGGGCATGCACCCCTCTGAGCTGCCTGCCTCGATCCTGAAGCGGCTGCCGGTGCGCTTCAACTACGACGACAATTACTTCTTCCACAAATTCCAGGGCATGCCGGAGGACGGCTATACCGCGATGATCGCCAGGATCCTCGATCACCCGGGCATTTCGCTCCGGTTAGAGACTGAATTCACCCCGGAGATGGGAGAGGGCTTTGACCATGTGTTCTACTCCGGGCCGCTCGACGGCTACTTCGGCTATGAGCTGGGGCGGCTGGGCTACCGGACCCTGGATTTCGAGCGGTTCACCCATCAGGGCGATTACCAGGGCTGCGCGGTGATGAACTACGGCGAGGAAGAGGTGCCCTATACAAGGATCACCGAGCACAAGCATTTCGCGCCCTGGGAAGAGCACGAGGGCTCGGTCCTCTACCGCGAGTTCTCGCGCCTGGCGGAGCCCGGTGACATCCCCTACTACCCGATCCGCCAGGTGAAGGAGAAGGAGCTGCTGGCGGCCTATGTGGCGCTGGCGGAGGAGACCCGCGGCGTCACCTTTGCGGGCCGTCTCGCCACCTACCGCTATCTCGACATGGATGTGACCATCCGCGAGGCGCTGGACGCCGCGCGCGGCTTTGCCGCCTGCCTGGAGGCCGGGGCGCCGGTGCCCGCCTTCTTCACCTCACCGCTTTAGGCGTGTAGGAAGCAGGGAAAACCCAGCGTATTCCCCAGCTGACAGAGGGCGGGCCGACATGACTGACACCATTGCCTCAGGCCCTGCAGGTCCGGCGAACCAGGCGCTCTCGAAGCTGCGCGCGGGCACCCGGGACGGCAAGCTGGCCAGCCATGTGAATTTCGGCCGCGGCATTGATCTGCGGGCGGATCCGGCGCTGCAGCTGTGCGGGCGTTATGCCTCGCCGCGGGGGCGGATCCTGGAGCTGTCGGCGCAGCCGGGCGGGCAGGGGGAATGGTGCGGGCTGCATCTGAAGCTGGAGGCCCGCGATCTGCGGGGCTGGGGCGCGCTGGGGTTCGTGCTGTGCGGGATGGCGCCGCAGATGCAGCTGCTGCGGGGCTGCGTGCGCTCTGGCACCAGCGAGGGCTTCAGCGACTGCTTTTTCAGCAAGCATATGCTGCTGCGGCCCGAGGAAAGCAGCTTTGCGGATGCGCTGATGCTGACCGGCGGGCCGCAGCTGCCGCTGCAGGCGCCCTGGCGCGAGCTGATCCTGTTCCTGCCGCCCGAGGCGTTTGAGCTGACCCTGACCGATTGGCGCGTCTTCCTGGTATGACGGCGCCGCGGGGGCAGCAGGGCGCCGGGGCGGCGCGGTCGTTGGCGCTGGTGATCCCGGTCCGCAATGATGCGCGGGGGCTGGCGGCGCTGCTGCGCCAGGCGGCGGAGATGGGCTGTTTTTCCCAGGTGGTGATTGCCGATGACGCCTCGGACCGGCGGGTGCGGCGCTGGCATGTGCCGCTCAGCCTGCTGGGGTGCACCACGGTGCTGCGCAGCCGGGTGCAGGGCGGCGCCGGGCAGGCGCGCAACCGGGCGCTGGCGGCGGTGGGCTGCAGCCATCTGGTGTTTTTCGATTCCGATGACCTGTTCACCGCAGACCTGCCGCCGCTGTGGCAGGAGCTGGACGGGGAGGACTTCGATTTCTGCCTGTTCCGGCATTACGACAGCCGGGCGCTGGCGCAGGGCAGATTGGGGCAGATGCCGGTGGATGACCTCCTGTGGCGGATGGCGGGCTGTGCCGCGGGCGGGCTGCAGATGGTCTCCGGGCTGGCGGCGGCGCGGCTGGCGGAAACCGCCAATTACCCCTGGAACAAGATCTACCGGACCGCTTTCCTGCGCGAACACGGGGTGCGGTTCTCGGAGCTGCCGGTGCATAATGACATTGCCGCCCATTGGCAGAGCTTTGCCTGCGCCGGCCGGATCCTGGCCTCGGACCGGGCCGCGGCGGTGCATGCGGTGCGGGAGGGCGGCGGGCGGCTGACCAACCGGCGCTCGGCGGAGCGGCTGCGGGTGTTCGAGGCGCTGGCGGAGGCCGCGGCGGCGGTGCGGGCCCGCCACGGCACTGCCAGCGTGCTGATGCTGGCGCTGCTGCGGTTCGCCTGCGGGCTGATCGATTGGGTGCGGGGGCAGATCGAAACCGGGCTGCAGGCGGAGTTCGACCGCCTGGCGGCCGGGTTCCTGGGCCGCGAGTTGGGGCGGGACGGGCTGTCGGGCTGGCTGAGCCGGGAGGATCCGGTGCTGGCCCTGCGGGTGACGCTGCTGATGGCACAGGGAACGGGAAGGGGACAGAGCTGATGCGGGAGTTGGAGGTGCCGGTGCAGGGCCGTCTGCGCGAGCTGTCTGAGCGGGTGCGGCTGCGGTGATCCGGATCTTCAAAACCGGCCGCCACGCGCACCGGTCGCCGCTGAGCTACCCGGCGCTGGCGCCGCTGTTCGCCGGCGCGGTAGAGACGGTGGACCGCCCGGAACAGGCGGATCTCTACCTGTTCGCCCACAGCCTGGATGTGGAGGCGGCGCCGGAGGCGCTGGTGCGCGACTGGCGGCAGCGGCGGCGGCCGGTGGTGCTGCTGTCGGAGGAGCCGTTCTGGGACACCATCTGGACCGGGCAGCCGCTGGCCCGGGAGATCTGGCTGGAGACCTCCTGGGGGGCGCTGCCGGCGGTGCAGCTCAATCACAGCACCAGCCGCATCTTCCGGTTCCGCCGGATCCCCTACTACCTGCTGACCAGCCACCGTTTCGCCAATGCCTACCGCTGGCGCTTCAGCCGCAATGCCGCGCGCAGCGAAGCGGAGTGGCGGGCGCATTTTGCCGCCTGCCGGGCGGAGACCGTGTTCATGTTCGAACGTCGCCCCGAGCGCCGCCATGACGTGTGCTGGGAGGCCGCGGGCATCACCGGCCTGTGCGCCTGGCGCACCCGGCTGGCCGAAGCCTGCGGCCCGCGGGCGGAGCGGCTGGGGCGTAGCTGGCAGCCGGGGATGCCGCGGCGCCAGGCGCTGCCGGACTGGCATCTGGACAAGCTGGTGCGGCTAGACGGCCATGCTAGCAGCCTGGCGGCGATCGAGAACACCCACCACCCCGATTACGTGACCGAGAAGTTCTTTGATGCGATGGCCTGCGGATCGCGGCCGCTGTACTGGGCTGCTGCCGGCCACCGGATTCATGAGTTCGGGGTGCCGCCCGAGGCCTGGCTCAATCTGCATGGGCAGGATGCCGCCGCTGCCGCAGACAGCCTCGGGGCGCCGTTTGCGGATGCCGGTTTCCTGGCCGCTTGGCGGGAGGGGCAGCAGCGCCTGGCGGAGCTGTTCAATGATACCGGCGTGTTAGTGGCCGAACGGGAGCGGCTGCGGCGGGATGTCCTCGCAGAGCTGCACAAGATTCTGCAATTATAGGCAGTGTGCGGCAGGTCCCTCTTTTCCGGGCGCCCGGTTGCTTTGCGGCGGGAAACCCAATACGGAAAGCTTGGGTTTTTGTCAGCGGCTGCCAGGTTCTCCCGGGGCGTTCCGGAAAGAATGGCCGCGCATCTCAACGAGGACGGGCATGCTTGCCAGTATTGTCATCAGGACATTGAACGAAGCATCATATCTGGATGACCTTTTGACGATGATCGCCCGGCAGCAGGCGGCGGATCTGCAGCATGAGGTGGTGCTGATCGATTCCGGCTCGACGGATGGCACGGTGGAGATCGCCCGGCACCATGGCTGCCGCATCACCACCATCGCCAAGGAGGAGTTTTCCTTCGGGCGCTCGCTGAACCGGGGCTGCGATTTCGCCCGCGGCGAGATCCTGGTCTTCATCTCCGGCCATTGCATTCCGGTGGATGAGCATTGGCTGCAGCGCCTGTGCCAACCCCTCATCGAGGGCCGGGCCGATTACACCTACGGCCGCCAGGTCGGCGATGACGACAGCTATTTCTCGGAGCGCCGGATCTTCGCCAAGTATTTTCCCGAGACCAGCGCCGTTCCGCAGGACGGGTTCTTCTGCAACAATGCCAATTCCGCGATCGCGCGCGCGGCCTGGGCCCGCCACCGGTTCGACGAGGAGCTGACCGGGCTGGAGGATATGGCGCTGGCCAAGCAGATCGTGGCGGCAGGCGGGAAGGTCGGCTATGTCGCCGAGGCGCCGGTGTTCCACCACCACAATGAAAGCTGGGCCTCGGTGCGGCGCCGGTTCGAGCGCGAGGCGCTGGCCCTGCAGACCATCATGCCCGAGGTGCAGATCAGTCGGCTCGACATGATCCGCTATATCCTGACCAGCGTCTGGATGGATCTGCGCAGCGCCCGCAAGAACCACAATCTGCGCGGGCACTGGCGCAATATCCTGCGCTACCGGATCGCCCAGTACACCGGCTCTTATGCAGGCAACCACGGCCACCGCCGCCTGTCGCAAAGCCGCAAAGAGCGCTTCTTCTACCCTTCCGTCAATGAAAGTGATGCCGATAATGCCTGGCTCAAACCGCACCGTCGCCCTGCTCCCTATGAAGGCCAACAGCCAGCGGGTGAAAGGTAAGAACTTCCGTGTGCTGCACGGCAAGCCGCTGTTCCGCTGGATCCTCGACAGCCTTCTGGCGGTGGAAGAGATCGACGAGGTGGTGATCAATACCGACGCCCGCCATATCCTGGCGGAAAACGGCCTGACGGACGGGCCGCGGGTGACCATCCGCGACCGCAAGCCGGAGCTTGTCGGCGACACCGTGTCGATGAACCTGATCCTGGCCGACGACATCGCCGCGGTGGAGGCGGGCACCTATCTGATGACCCATACCACCAACCCGATGCTGTCCTCCGCCACCATGACCGCGGCGCTGGCGCGCTACCGGGAGCGGACCGCGGCGGGCACCGCCGACAGCCTGTTCACGGTGAACAGAATCCAGACCCGCTTCTACCGCGAAGACGGCAGCCCGGTGAACCATGACCCGGACAACCTGGTGCAGACCCAGGACCTGGAGCCCTGGTACGAGGAGAACTCCTGCCTTTACCTGTTCTCCCGCGAAAGCTTTGCCGCCACCGGTGCCCGCATCGGCAAGGCGCCGGTGATGCATGAAACCCCGGCTTTGGAGAGTGTCGATATCGACACCCCGGACGACTGGGACCTGGCCTGTGCCGTTGCCGCCATCAAATACCCTTTTTCCGAGGCTGCCGAATAATGAAAGACGTTCTTGTCACCTGCCCACCGATGCTGGGCCAGATCGACCTGTTCAGGGACTATGCCGCCGGGCGCGGATTGAAGCTGCATCCCGCCAAGGTCACCCAGACCCTGAGCGAGGCGGAGCTGGAAGCGCTGCTGCCGCAGTATGACGGCTGGATCATCGGCGACGACCCGGCCACCCGGGCGGTGTTTGCGGCGGGCCAGGCCGGGCGGCTGCAGGCGGCGGTGAAATGGGGCATCGGCGTCGACAATGTCGATTTTGCCGCCTGCAGGGATCTGGGCATCCCGGTCATCAACACGCCGCTGATGTTCGGCGCCGAGGTGGCGGATGTGGCCACCGCCTTTGTCATCGGGCTGGCGCGCGAACTGTTCCTGATCGACCGCTCGGTGCGGGCGGGCGGCTGGGCCAAGCCCGCGGGCATCAGCCTGGCCGGCAAGCGCGCCGGCGTTGTCGGCCTCGGCGATATCGGCCGCAACACGGTCACCCGCCTGCAGGCCCTGGGGATGCAGGTGACGGCCTATGATCCGGGTGTCGGGGGCGATGCCGGCATCGCGGGCCTCGAGCGGGCCGTCTGGCCTGCCGGGGTGGAAGATCTCGACTTCCTGGTCTTCACCTGCTCGCTGAACGACCATAACCGCCACATGCTGAACGGCGCGGTGCTGGAGCAGGCGAAGCCGGGCATCCGCATCGTCAATGTGGCGCGCGGGCCGCTGATCGACGAGCCGGCGCTGGTGGCGGCGCTGCAGGCGGGCCATGTGCATTCCGCGGCGCTGGATGTGTTCGAGGACGAGCCGCTGCCGGCGGACAGCCCCCTGCGCGGCATGGACCGCTGCATCTTCGGCTCCCACAACGGCTCCAACACGGTGGATGCGGTGATCCGCGCCAGCCATGAGGCGATTGACAAGCTGGCCGGTTTCCTGGCCGCGCCCGGGGAGAACGGCTGATGGCGCAGACGAACGGGCTTTGCGTCGTCCTGGGCAACGGGCCGTCGCTCAAGGGGTTCGACCTGACCCGGCTGGCGGGCACCGCCTCGCTGGGCATGAATGCAGCCTACCGCTACTGGGATGAGATCGGCTGGTATCCGGATTACTATGCCTGCCTGGACGATCAGATGATCCTCTCGCATCACGGCGAGATCTACCGGCTGTGGAAAGAGGGGCGGATCCGCAAGTTCTTTGTGCATGGCACCTTCTTCGACCTGCACCCGGACTGCATCCGCGATCCGGCGTTCCATTCGCTGGACCAGGTGCTGCCGCACTGGTACCGCCGCCGCGGCCAGAAACAGGGCTGGCCGGACCTGACGGAGCACCCCGCCTTCAAGACCCAGGACACCACCAAGGTGACCACCGGCGCCTTTGCCACCCGGTTCTGCGCCTGGATGGGCCACAGCAAGCTGGCGCTGATGGGCATCGACCTGAAATACGTCGAGATCCTGCCCGAGGCGGAAGCGACCGAGGGGGTCGGCCTGGTGATGAAGGAAACCCCGAAGGAAAACCCCAATTACTTCTTTGCCGGCTACCAGCAGGCGGGCGACAAGTACAACATTCCCAACCCCGACGTGCATGGCAATGAGCTGCACATCCAGTCGTTCCGGCTGGTGCGCGAGGATTTCCGGCTCAACGGGCAGCAGACCGAGGTGGTCAACACCAACCCGGCGTCGCTCTTGGAGGATGAAAAGGTCTTTGAACTGGCGGAGATCGGCGGCCTGCTGATCCCGCACAAGCTGGCGGCGGTGGTGGTACCGGCCACCGGCTTTGAGACCGGCGCGGTGCTGGAGAACTTCCGGATCTGGGCCGATCCGGCGCATGCCCCACTGCTGCCGGGGGACGGCGACAACCGCTGCGCCCTGGTCCTCATGTTCAACAACGAGGACTGCCGCCCGCAGGAGGCGGAAATCCGGGCCTGTTTCGCCGAGACCGGGATGCAGCGCTATTTCTCCCATCTTGCCTTTGAGTACCTGGGCCTGCGCGGCGCTGCGGATAAATACGAGCGCGACTATTCCAAGAAGGTCGGCGAGGAGGGCTACAAGTCCGGGCCCAACAACCAGTTCTTCCTGACCATGGCCCGCGCCCGCACCCTCGGCCATGCGGTGTTCCAGATGGAGACCGACTGCGTGCCGCTGCAGCCGGGCTGGCTGGCGGCGCTGCGCCAGGAGATCGAGGCGGCAGAGCCGTTCTGGATCCTGGGGTCGCGCTACCACGGCACCGAAACCCTGTCGCCGGCCTTTGCCAATCATCTGAACGGAAACGCGGTCTATGCGGCAGGCGACCCGGGGTTCCAGGACTTCCTGGACACTTTCTGGGAGCCGCGCACCCGCCGGATGGTGGCGGGAACCGACCGCCGCCTGGCCTATGACTGCATCCTGGAGAAGCTGTTCACCGAACAGGGCGAAAGCGACCCGGAGGTGGCGGCGGTGCTGCGCGACCACGGCAGCAAGTTCCGCGAAAGCCCGGCGATCCTGAATGTCTCCGGCAAGGCCGATCTGGCGGATCTGCCGGCGGATTACCGCAGCCGCTTCCTGGAGCGGTTCCCCGGCGCCTTCATCCTGCACAACCGCACCGCCCAGCAGCGGACGTCGGCGGCCGTCGCGGCGGCGGCGGAGACCGTGCTGCCGCGGCTCCTGGTGATCGACATGACGGCGATGGGCAGCAGCAGCGCCACCGGCCAGATCAAGTCGAACCTGCTGCGCGGCTGGCAGCCCGGCCGGATTCTGCAGGTGGCCAGCCCGGGGGCGGACCGCTTCAGCCTGGTGCGCCGCAGTGGCGATGGCAGCTATGCGCAGCTGGAGCTGCCGCTGCAGCGGATCCGCGCGGAGATCGATGCCTTCGCACCGGAGGTGATCCTCTACCGGCCGCTGGCGAACCGCCCGGCCCTGCATGAGTTTGCCATGCAGGAGATCGCGGAGCGGAACCTGCCGCTGGTGACCTGGATCATGGATGACTGGCCCGCCCGGCTGGCGGCGGAGGAGCCGGAGCGCTTTGCGCAGATGGACGGCGACCTGCGGCAGCTGCTGGCGCAGTCGGCGCTGCGGCTGTCGATCTGTGATGCGATGTCGGAGGCCTTCGAGGCGCGCTACGGGGTGCCGTTCAAGGCCTATGCCAACGGCATCGACCCGGCCGCCTGGCAGCCGCGCCTGCATGGCGGCGGCGGGCTGCTCTTGCGGTATGCCGGCGGCCTGGCGCCGGACATGAACGCAGACGCGGTGCAGCGGGTGGCCCGGGCGGTCTCGGAGCTGGCGGCGGAGGGCGCGGATATCCGGCTCGAGATCAATACCCAGCCCTGGTGGAAAAAGCAGAGCGGGCATCTGTTCGACGGCCTTGAGGGGGTGGCTCTGACGGCGAAGACGCGCAGTCCGCAGGATTATGCGGCCTGGGTCTGCGAGGCGGATGCGCTGCTGATCGCCTACAACTTCGATGAGGCGTCGAAACGCTACGTGCGCTACAGCATGGCCAACAAGCTGCCGGAATGCCTGGCCTCCGGCGCGGCGCTGCTGGTGCATGGCCCGCGCGATGTGGCCACGGTGTCCTATGCGGAGAGCACCGGCGCGGCCGAGATCGCGGCGGCGCCGGATGCGGCCCAGTTGAAGCAGGCGCTGCAGCGGCTGATGGATCCGGAGCACCGCCGCCGCCTGAGCGCCGCCGGGCGCTGGGTGGCGGAAGAGCGCCATTCCCTGGCCGGGCTGGCAAACGGCCTGGCGGCAGATGTGGCGGGTGTCTGCCCGCGGCCGGCCGGGCCGCGGGCCTGGGCCGCGGCAGCGGCGGAAGGGTCCGGCGAGGTGCAGGTGCTGGAGGAGGCGGCGGGTTTTGCCGCGCTCGTGCGCGCCGGCGGCCGCGGGGCGGCGGTTTACGACAGCCCGGAAGAGGTGGTGGCGCAGGCCCTGGCTTCGGGGGCGGACTGGCAGGGCTGGCTGGTGCTCTGGATGGCCGAGGCGCAGGCCTGCCTGGCGGCGTTCCGCGCGGCCGATGGCCGGGTGATGCTGCTGCCGCGGCGGCCCTGGGCGGCGGCGCAGGGCGAAGAACCGCCCGGGCTGCAGGAGATCCTCCCCAGCGGCCGCGGCAGCCTGGCGCCGCTGACGGCAGTGCCGGATCCGGATCCGGCCTTCTATGCCATGGCCGGGCTGCTGCTGCAGTCGCAGCCGGAGGCAGCCCAGCTGCTGGAGGAACTGCAGGCGTGCAGCCGGCTGCCGGAGGCGGCTGCGGCCGGGCCGGCGGTCAGTCTCGAAGCTGTGGCCGCAGCCGGGCAGCGGCTGTGCCGGCAGCGCAGTGAGCTGGCGGTGCAGCTTTCGGACGGCGATCAGCAGCGCGGCTTGCTGGAGGAGCAGCTGAAGCAGCTGCAGGCGGTGGCGGAATCCTATTACCGCCAGCTGGCGGCCCGCACCGCGGAGCTGGAGCAGGCCCGCGGCGAGCTGGAACATGTCTACCGGTCGAAATCCTGGCGGGTCACCAAGCCCCTGCGCGAGGCGCGCCGGGTGCTGCGCACGCCCGACGGGGGCGCCGGCAATGGCTGAGGCCCGCGGCGGGCCGGCCTGAACGGCCCCCGCGGCAGAAAACTCCGCAAGGCGGTGCAGACCGCCTTGCCAGAGGGGGGCAAAGGGCGCCCCGCAGGCAGAAACCAGCCCCTGCCGGCAGGGGCGACTCTCTGCTTCTCTTTCCGGTGCATCTGCCCTAAGCACGGGCGGAGGCACCTTTGGCAGACAGGACAGGAATTGTAATGAAAAAGGCTCTCATCACCGGCGTCACGGGCCAGGACGGTTCTTATCTGGCGGAGTTTCTGCTGGAGAAGGGCTATGAGGTGCACGGGATCAAGCGCCGGGCCTCGTCGTTCAACACCCAGCGGGTCGATCACATCTACCAGGACCCGCATGTGGACAACGCCCATTTCAAGCTGCATTACGGCGATCTGACCGACAGCTCGAACCTGACCCGGATCATCCAGGACGTGCAGCCCGACGAGGTCTATAACCTCGGCGCCCAGAGCCATGTGGCGGTGTCCTTCGAGAGCCCGGAATACACCGCCGATGTGGATGCCATGGGCACCCTGCGGCTCTTGGAGGCGATCCGTTTCCTGGGTCTTGAGAAGAAAACCCGCTTCTACCAGGCGTCCACTTCCGAGCTTTACGGCCTGGTGCAGGAGACGCCGCAGCGCGAGACCACGCCGTTCTACCCGCGCTCGCCCTATGCGGTGGCCAAGCTCTATTCCTACTGGATCACGGTCAACTACCGCGAGGCCTATGGCATGTATGCCTGCAACGGCATCCTGTTCAACCACGAGAGCCCGCGCCGCGGCGAGACCTTCGTGACCCGCAAGATCACCCGCGGCCTGGCCAATATCGCGCAAGGGCTGGAGCCCTGCCTCTACATGGGCAACATCGACGCGCTGCGCGACTGGGGCCATGCCAGGGATTACGTGCGGATGCAGTGGATGATGCTGCAGCAGGATCAGGCGGAGGATTTCGTGATCGCCACCGGCAAGCAGTATTCGGTGCGCCAGTTCATCGCCTGGTCCGCCGCCGAGCTGGGCGTGCATCTGGAGTTCTCCGGCAGCGGCGTGGAGGAGATTGCCACCGTGGCGGCGGTCGAGGGCGGCAAGGCGCCGGCGCTGAAGCCCGGCGATGTGGTGATGCGGATCGACCCGCGCTATTTCCGCCCGGCGGAGGTGGAGACGCTGCTGGGCGACCCTGCCAAGGCCAAGGAGAAGCTGGGCTGGGTGCCGGAGATCACCACGCAGCAGATGTGCGCCGAGATGGTGGCCGAGGACCTGAAGACCGCCCGCCGCCACGCGCTGCTGAAAGAGCACGGCATGGCGGTGCCGGTCAGCGTCGAAGGCTGAGGAGAGCTGGGGCGGAGAGGTCCGCCCCGCCACAGGGAGGCGGCACAACCGCCCTAGGCGGTTGTGCGCCGCCGGCCGCGCCATCGGGCACGGGGAAAATAAAGCGGAGTAGAATGAATGTGGATTGTTGCCAACGGGGCGCTGAAAAGCGGCAGCACGTGGATTTACCAGCTGCTGTCGCAGCTGGAGGAGACCTCGACCACCCCGCCTGAGTTTCAGCAGAAGGGCTGGAAAAACGCATCGGTGACGCAGGCTAGCGTGGCGGATGCGGCACGGAGCCTGGGCGCAAGGCCCGAGGTCTTTGTCTCCAAGCAGCATTGGGCGCGGGACAACAGCTACTTGCTGCAGCAGCCCGGCATCAAGGTCGTCAATATCGTCCGTGACATCCGGGATGTGATCGTGTCGCGGTTCCACCATGACAAGCGCACCTTCGGCTATCCCGGCAGCATCAGCGACTTCCTGCGGGAACGCATGGAAAACATGGTGGCGGAAAACGTGCACTACCATTCCTACTGGATCAACTCCAGCTACATCTCAGCGGATACCTACTACGTGACCTCCTACGAGTATCTGCTGGATCAGTATGAAACGGCGGCCCGGGCCCTGTTCGATTTCTGCGGCTTCCCGGTCAGCCAGGCATCCTTTCAGGCCACGCTGGAGCAGAACCTGTTCCGGAACAAGCCCAAGACCGGAGCGGGGCAGTTCTTCCGCAAGGGGCGGGCCTTCAGCTTCGGCGACGACCTGACCCCGGAGCAGTCGCAGATGATCCTGGATCAGGCGCAGAAGCTTGGCTTTGCCGGGGTGAAACGGAAGATTGCCGATTTCAACCCCGAACTGACCGCCTATCTGGAGCAGACGGATCTCGGCCTGTCATGAAGCTTGCGGTCATCGGAAACTGCCAGGTTACCCCGCTGGGGCGCATCCTGGCGCAGCTTTGCCCCGGCGCCTCGGTGGATACCTACGAAGTCTGGCGCATGGCGGCGGCGGATTTCGAGGCCGCGGCCGGGAAGGTTTCCGGGTATGACATTCTGATCAGCCAGCCGCTGAACGCCCCGAAATACGGCGTTCTCACCACCCGGGAACTGCGGCAGGCGCTGCGCCCGGCCCAGCAGCTGGTGACGATCCACAACATCCATTTCGAAGGCACCATGCCGGATTGCACCTATGTCGGGCCGATGGGCGCGCGGGTCACCAGCCCGCTGTCGAATTACCACAGCCGGATCATCGTCGATGCCTACCTGGCGGGGCTGAGCGTGGAGGACTGCGCCAGAACCGTCGCCGAAGGCGGCGAGATGCAGCCCGCCCGCAGATGGAAGGAGAACATGGCAGAGTTCGAGCGGCGCGAGGCCGATGTGGATGTGCCCTTTGCCGCCCAACTGCTGGAAGAGATCAAGACCCGCAACAGTCTCTATGTCTTCAACCATCCCAGCCAGCGGCTGCTGGAGCGCTATGCACAGGCTATTCTGCAGCATCTCTTCGGCGCCAAGGCGCCCAAGGGGGACGCCGGCAAACCCGCGCTGCCCGATATGCTGATCCGCCATGGCGTCTGGCCGGTCTATGACTGGATCGCGGAAAAGTTTTCGCTGCCCTACCGCTCCAGCCTCTATGTCCCGTCGCGAAGCTCGAAGCTGCCGCCTTTGTCGATCCGGGATTTTGCTGAAGCCAGCTACCGGATTTATGACGGCGTTCCGCGGGAGAAACTGATCTATTGAGCGGCTCCAGAACACCATCGACAGGAATTTGACATGGAAATCCGCAGTGCAGGCCATCGGGGCAGGGGGCGCCCGCCGGGACGGGGCCTGCGGAATATCACGGGCGGTTTGCCGGGACGGAAGCCGCTTCCCGGGCCGGGACAGGTATTGGAGGGCGGTGCCGACAAACGGCCGCCGGCAGTATGGAGATGAATGACGTGGCGATGCCAGAAATTGTTGTGACCGGGTTCCCCAAATGCGGAACGACGGCGCTGATGAGAACCTTTGAAGACGATCCGGAAGTGATCACCCTGCGGGCGCCGAGCCTGACCATGGAGGTGCCCTGGCCGGTGATCAAGGAGATCCGGCCGGCCACGATTGCCGAGGGCAGGGTGCTGGCGCATAAATACACGGCCTATGCCTACAACAAGGAGGCGCTGCAGTATCTGACCGCAGTCAACCCGGACAGCATCCTGGTGCTCTGCGTGCGCGACCCGGCCCGGTCGCTGGTGTCCTGGCACAAGATGCACCGGTCGATTGCCCGCTCGGAGAAGGACACCGGCCATTTCGCCTATCTGGAGCGGGACTTCTATGCGGAGTGCTCGATTCCCGACTACTACGAGCGTTTTGCCAAGCGCCGCCTGCGCTATGATCTGCATTTCAAGAACATGCTGGAGATTGTGCCGCTCAGCCGCCTGGTGGTGGTCTCGCAGGAGCGGATGGCCCAGGGCATCGGCGAGGTGGCCGCGCATCTGAAGGCGGTGGCGCGGGGCAGCACGGCGCCGCTGGCGGCGGCCGCGGGCACGGAAGAGGTGCATCAGGGCTATGCCGACCGGGTCGAGCGGACCCTGCCGGTCGCCATCCGCAATGAGTTCAAGCGCACCCGCAAGCGGCTGGCCGAGGCGGTTGCCGAAAGCGGCGTGCAGAGCTGTCTTTGAGCAGCAGGGAGGACAGCGGTATGCGGATCTATGTAGCAGGCCACCGCGGCATGGTTGGCGGCGCCATCCTGCGTCGGCTCGAGGCGCGGCAGGCGGCGGGGGAGGCGCTGGAGCTGATCACCCGCACCAGCGCCGAGCTGGACCTGACCGACCAGGCGGCGGTGCGCGGCTTTTTCCAGGCGGAGAAACCCGATCAGGTGATCCTGGCGGCGGCCAAGGTGGGCGGCATCGTCGCCAACAATTCCTACCCGGCGCAGTTCATCTATGAAAACCTGATGATCGAGTGCAATGTGATCCACGCCGCCTATGAGGCGGGGGTCCGGAAGCTGCTGCAGCTCGGCTCCTCCTGCATCTATCCCAAGCTGGCCGCGCAGCCGATGGCGGAGGACGCGCTGCTGACCGGCGTGCTGGAGCCCACCAACGAGCCCTATGCGGTGGCCAAGATCGCCGGCATCAAGCTGTGCGAGAGCTACAACCGCCAGTACGGGGTCGATTACCGCTCGGTGATGCCGACCAACCTCTACGGGCCGGGCGACAATTTCCACCCGGAGAACTCGCATGTGCTGCCGGCGCTGATCCGCCGCTTCCACGAGGCGGCAGAGGCGGGGGCAGCCTCGGTCACCATCTGGGGCTCGGGCACGCCGCGACGCGAGTTCCTGCATGTGGACGACATGGCGGCGGCCTCGCTGTTCGTGATGGATCTGGACGCGGAAACCTACCAGCGCGAGACCGATCCGATGCTGTCGCACATCAACGTGGGCTGCGGCGAGGATGTCTCGATCCTGGAGCTAGCGCAGCTGGTGGCAGAGGTGACCGGCTTCAAGGGGGAGATCCAGACCGACCCGTCGAAACCGGACGGCACCCCGCGCAAGCTGATGGATGTCTCCCGCCTGAAACGGCTCGGCTGGCAGGCTGGGATCAGCCTCGAGGACGGGGTGCGCGGCACCTATGACTGGTTCCTGTCGCAGGGTCTGGACAACCTGCGCGCCAAGTAAGGCGCGCCGGCCGGCCGCTTAGACCCCATGATCGGTTTCTGAACAGACTGGGTTAGCGGCCTCTCCCGCGGCATTCTCCGTTCGAGGGTTGCACCCGGTTGGCGGGTGCCGTGCCTCAAGAATGGGGGAGAGACCACATGCAGGATAGCACGTTCATCGGTCTGGATGTCCACAAGGCGACAATCTCAGTTGCAATTGCAGAGGGTGTACGGGGCGGAGAAGTCCGCCACCTAGGGAAGGTGCCGCACCGCCCTGATCAGGTCCGCAAACTGGTCGAAAAGCTGACGGCCAAGGGGGCACGGCTGCATTTCTGCTATGAAGCAGGCCCCTGCGGCTATGGCCTCTATCGCCAGCTTGTCGAGATGGGGCATGACTGCATCGTGGTGGCGCCATCGCTGATCCCGGTGAAAGCGGGCGACCGGGTGAAGACCGACCGTCGCGATGCAGTGATGCTGGCGAAGCTGCATCGAGCTGGAGAGCTTACGGCGGTCTGGGTGCCGGATGCGGCGCACGAGGCGATGCGCGATCTGGTGCGTGCCCGCGCGACCGCGATGCGGGTGGCAGGCAAGGCGCGTCAGCACCTTCAGGGCTTTCTGTTGCGCCACAGCCGGATCTATCCCGGCAAGAAGGGCTGGACGGGGGCATACCGGCGCTGGCTTGCGACAGTGGGCTTCACACATCCAGCGCAACAGATCGTCCTTCAGGATTACATCGATGCCGTCGCGGATGCCGAAGCGCGGGTCGAGCGCCTGACGCGGCAAATCACAGACCTTTTGCCGACCTGGAGCCTCGCGCCGGTCGTTGATGCGATTCAGGCGATGCGTGGTGTCGGCTTCATCGTTGCAGTGACGGTGGTGGCCGAGGTCGGAGACTTCCAACGTTTCGATAATCCGCGGCAACTGATGGCTTATCTGGGGCTGACGCCATCGGAGCATTCCAGCGGGGGCAGCGTGCGGCGAGGCGGGATCACGAAAGCAGGCAGCGGACTTGCCCGGCGTGCGCTGATCGAGGGCGCCTGGAGTTACCGGATGCAGGCGCGCGTCAGCCCGAAGCTCCTTGCCCGGCTGGAGACGCTGCCGCAAGCCGTCCGCGACATCGCCTGGAAAGGACAGCTCAGGATGTGCCACCGCTATCGGCATCTGATTGCGGCCGGAAAAGCCAAAGTGGTGGTCATCACGGCGATCGCGCGCGAGATGGTCGGCTTCATCTGGGCGATCGCTCGCACCGTCTCACCCGCCAAAGCCTGAGGAGACCACGAGCAACAACGCCTCGACCCTTTCCGGTGCGCAGGGTTGGGGACGGAACGCGGTGGGGAACCCTTGTGCCCTGTTATGGGCCGACACTGTCGATGCCCGATCCTTAGAACAAGGCAGCCCCAGGACGAAACCACGGTCATGCGGTAACCAACCCGCGCATGAGAGCTTGCTCAACCGTCGTCTCAGTTCCGTCTCCTACCCTGCGCATCCACATCACGCCCTGACCGGCCCGCCGGAAGAAGCGGCTATGAAACAAGGGGTTGACAACGATCATGAGAGCAGGGCGGGCGCTTACAGGATCACCTGATGCTCGGCCTGGCCGCGGATGCCTGCATCCGCGGCGAAGGTCTGCCCGGCGGCCGCTTCAGCGCCCTCTGCCAGCCCCTCGGTGGCGGAGGTGACAAACAGAGTCGCCAGACCGGCACCGCCGAAGGCCGGGCAGGAGATCTGGCTGGCGGCAAAGGGCACCGCCCGGTCAAACCGCCCATCCGGCAGGTAGCGCGCCACCCGCGACGCCCCCCATTGCGCATTCCACAAGCCGCCCTCGCTGTCCGCGACAGCGCCGTCCGGGTTGAGGCCCTCTGCGCGCAGATCCAGGAACAGCTCCGGCTCCCGCGCGGCAGGCCAGCCGTCGGCATCGCGCAGCGCCTGGCGCCAGATCTGCTGCTTGGGCGTGTCGGTGAAATAAAGCCAGCTGCCATCGGGGGAAAAGCAGATCGCATTGGGAATGGTGATCTTGCCGTAGATCCGGCGCAGCTCGCCGCGGAAATAGCGGTAGATGGCGCCGGCCTCAGGCTCCAGCGCCTTGCCCATGGTGCCGATCCAGAAGCCGCCCCAGGGGTCGGCGCGCCCGTCATTGGAGCGGGTGATCGGGTTCTCCGCCTCCAGCGGCAGGATGTCCTCGCTTGTGCCGCTGTTGAGATCGAACCGCAGCAGCGCCGTATCAGAGGCGATCAGCAGGCTGTCCCGGCCGAGCCAGCCCGCGGCCGAGACCGGGCCGGGAAAGTCCCAGTCCCGCGCGGCGCCATCCTCCAGGGTCATTAGCTTCCGGGTGATGATGTCGAACCAGAACAGCTGGCCGCGGCCGGGATGCCACAGCGGCCCCTCGCCCAAGGTGCATCGGCGGGCATCAAAGAGGGCAGGGCGGGGCTGGTCAGTCATGGCGGGCCTCAGTCGTGAAAGGCATCGGTGCGGGTCTGGCGGCCCAGCAGGAAAGCATCGGCAACCAGCGTCAGCGGCCGGATGTCCACATCGCTCTGGCGGCGCTGCAGCCGGGCGGCGAAATGGCGGTAAAGCGCGTCATACTCGCTGCCCGCATCCGGGTCCGGCGCTTGCTCCTGCTCGTCCAGCAGCAGCCGGGCGCCGCCCTCGTGCAGCGCCAGATGGCCGGCATCGGTCTCCACCGTGATCGACCAAGTCTGCGGCCCGGTTTGGCGGAAGTCGAAATCTGCGCTGCCCTCCAGCCCGCCGGGGCCTGCCAGCGACAGCCGGGCGGCGATCGGGGTGGCGCAGTTTTCCGGCACCTCCAGCTCCGCGGCGGTGAGATGCAGCGGGCAGGGCAGGATTTCGGTCAGGATCGACAGCGCGTTGATGCCGGGGTCGAACACCCCCAGCCCGCCGGGCTGCCACAGCCAGGTCTGGCCCGGATGCCACTGGCGCACATCCTCGCGCCAGGTGACGGCGACGTTGCGCACGGCCCGGCCGGCCAGCCAGGCCCGGGCGGCGGGCACGCCGGCGGCAAAGCGGGAATGCCAGCTGGCAAACAGCACCCGGCCGCGGCGCGCCGCCTCGGCCTTGAGCGCCAGGATCTCGTTCACGGTGGCGGCAGGCGGTTTTTCTAGCAGCACATCCAGCCCCGCCACCAGCGCCTGGCGGGCCAGATCCATGCGCACCTGCGGCGGGGTGCAGAGCGCAATGGCGGCAAGCGCCGGCCCCTCTGCCTGCAGCGCGTCCCAACTGGTGAAGGCGGGCACATCCGCCAGGCGGGCATTGAGGCTGAGGGTGGCGGCCAAGGTGAAGGCGCCGCTGCGCTCCAGCGACGGCACATGCTGGTCCAGGGCGATCTTGCCAAGCCCGGCCAGCGCGATTGGTGTCGTGCCGTGATCCACTTTACCCCCATCCGCCCCGTCCTGCGGGAGCGCCCTCATGCCTTTGAAACGGGTCTAAAAAGCTTTACCGCTGCCCGCAAGGCACATCTGTGCCGGTGCCGCGGCTGCGGACGGTTTGCGGGGTTGCCAAATTCCGGCCGCCATGTGCAAAACCGGCACAGGTTCGGCAAAAGGAAATGCAGCGCATGATTACCCCCATTCTTCTGTGCGGTGGCTCCGGCACCCGGCTGTGGCCGCTGTCGCGCAAAAGCTATCCTAAGCAGTTTGTGCCGCTGGCGGGGGAGACGACGCTGTTTCAGGCTTCGGCTGAGCGGCTGTCCGGTCCGGGCTATGCGCCGCCGCTAGTGCTGACCAATTCGGATTTCCGCTTCATCGTGACCGAGCAGCTGGCGGGCGCGGGCATTGATCCCGGCGCCATCCTGATCGAGCCCGCCGGGCGCAATACCGCGCCGGCGGTGCTGGCGGCAGCGCTGTGGCTGCAGAAAAGCGATCCGGATGCGCTGATGCTGGTGGCGCCGTCGGATCATGTGGTGCCCGATGCGGCGGCCTTCCGCGCAGCGGTGGCGGCCGGCGAGGACGCGGCGCGGGCGGGACAGCTGGTCACCTTCGGCATCAAGCCGGACCGGGCAGAGACCGGTTACGGCTACCTGGAGCTAGACGGCAGCCCGGGCGATTTTGCGCCGAGGCCGCTCGGGCTCAGGCGGTTTGTCGAAAAACCCGATGCACAGACCGCCGAAGCGATGCTGGCCTCGGGCCGGTACCTGTGGAACGCGGGTATTTTCCTATTTTCAGTGCAAACCATTCTGGAGGCCTTCCGGACTCATGCGCCGGAGTTGATGGCCCCGGTGGAGCAGGCGGTGGCGCAGGGGCAGCCGGACCTCGGCTTCCTGCGGCTGGACCCGGAGGCTTGGGAGGCGGCTGCGGATATTTCCATCGACTATGCGGTGATGGAGCGGGCGGCCAATCTGACGGTGGTGCCCTTTGCCGCGGGCTGGTCTGACCTGGGCGGCTGGGACGCGGTCTGGCGCGAGACGGGTCCGGATGCGGCCGGGGTTGTGGCCTCGGCCAATGCCACTGCCATTGACTGCGAAAACACCCTGCTGCGCTCCGAGGACGAAGGGCTTGAGGTGGTTGGCATCGGGCTCAAGGACATTATCACCGTGGCGATGCACGATGCGGTTCTGGTGGCGGCGGCGGACCGGGCCCAGGACGTCAAACAGGCGGTGGCGGCGCTGAAGGAAAAAGGCGCCAGGCAGGCCACCGAGTTTCCCAAGGACCACCGCCCCTGGGGCTGGTTCGAGAGCTTGGCGGTGGGTGACCGATTTCAGGTCAAGCGCATCCATGTGCATCCCGGCGCGGCGCTGAGCCTGCAGAGCCACCACCACCGCTCCGAGCATTGGATCGTGGTCGAGGGGACCGCCAAGGTGACGGTGGACGACGAGGTGAAGCTGGTGACCGAAAACCAGTCGGTCTATATCCCGCTGGGCGCGGTGCATCGGATGGAAAACCCGGGCAAGGTGCCGATGGTGCTGATTGAGGTGCAGACCGGCAGCTATCTCGGCGAGGACGACATCATCCGCTATGAGGACATCTATGCCCGCGGCCAGGGCGCCAAGGGCTGAGACGGGACTGTACCGCTGTGAGCGCCTCTTTGCTGACGATGTTCAAGGACCTGCACCGCGGCGAACGCTGCGTGCTGGTCTGCAACGGCCCGTCGCTGAACCGGATGGACTTGGGCTTTCTGCGCGATGAAATCGTGTTCGGGCTGAACAAGATCTACCTCGGTCTGGAGAAGTTCGGGTTTTATCCGCGTTACCTAACGGCAGTGAACGACAAGGTGATCCGCCAGTCGGCGGAAGCCTACCGGCAGATGAGTTGCGTGAAGTTTCTCTGCGAAAGCTGCGCCGATGTGGTGCCCGCGGATGCGCTGACCTTTCACATCCGCACTATCGGGCTGCCGGAGCGGTTCTACCGGGACATCACCGAGGGTGTGCGCGGCGGCCATACGGTGACCCATGCGGCGTTCCAGATCATCCGTTACATGGGGTTTTCCGAAGTGGTGGTGATCGGCATGGACCACCGTTTCGAATATACCGGCCGCCCCAACCAGGAACTGCAGATGCAGGGCGGCGACCCCAATCACTTCAGCGCCGATTATTTCCGCGGCCAGAAATGGGATGCGCCGAATCTGGCGGAATCCGAGGTCTCCTACCGGGTGGCGCGGCGGATCTTCGAAGAGGAAGGCCGCCGGATCATTGATGCCACCGTGGACGGCGCCTGCGATATCTTTCCCAAGGCGGACTACCGCAAGCTGTTCGGGCTGGGCTGAGCCTCAGCGCATCAGCCATTTCTCCAGCTCCGGCGTGACCGCGCACATCCGGATCCAGTCCCCTGCCGCGGGTTGGTATTTGTGCAGGTGCAGCTTGCCGACCAGTTCCACAAGCGTCCGTTCCGGGCACTGGCAGCGGGCAGATTTTCCTGGAGGACCTGTTTCCCGGCCAACTGGACGCAGATGATTTCCTGTTCTGAGAGCGGCTGCACGTCGGCTGTCGGGCGCGCGCAGGGGGAGGCGTCAGAGTGCGTAGCCCGCCTAATAATTACATAATACGGATTACCAGAAAATTTTCTGTACACTGGGCACATTCTAAACTGGGTTGCGACAAATTCCCTATCTTGCTGGAAAGCAAGGAGAATGGAAGATGGCCCATACGGAGCTGGATTTGCGTGAACGGCGCACAATCGAAGATATGCTGAACGCAAAG
>NZ_JBFCVS010000031.1:0-35860 GCF_040704725.1 Leisingera sp. JC11 | reverse complement strand
CCAGGTAGTTGGCCCAGGTCAGAGTCTTGTCGATCTCGACATAGGTCTGGGTCCAGAAGCTGTAGGCCACCAGGATCCCCAGCGGCGCAGCCACCAGAAGCCCCACATAAAGCGACGCCGGGGCGCTTAATGCATAACCTTTGCCTGCTTCGCTTTGAATGTACAATTGTCATTCCTCCCTGGCATTGACGCTAAATCCGGTTGGAGAAAGCGCCCCAATTTCTCCCACGCTCCGTGTAGATATCTTCAGCAGGCACCGCAGAATCTTGCAGGCGCCAGAACTGGACACTACGGTGACCCAACTGCCGCCCTGACACCCGGAACGGCCTTGTCTTGCGAGCTGCCGTGATGCCGTTCCCTGCCCGGCCGTTAGGTCGTGGTCCCATAACGATCCGGCAGCAATGGATTCATCTCAACTAAATAAATTTCGATCGTCACCAAGAAAATTACACCGTCGGATTCGGCCGCAGAATCAAATTTGAGGACCCCGCAATTAAATTTGTTTGAGTTCACCCGCCCCCTGCTCGACAGTTTTTCAACCGAAACCTCAGCGACAGCAGGGCGAGCGTAATGGAAACAAAAGCAAGAGTGGTCATTATCGGCGGCGGGGTCGTCGGTTGCAGCATCCTCTATCACCTGGCCAAACGGGGCTGGAAGGATGTGGTGCTGCTGGAACGGCAGGAGCTGACCGCAGGCTCCTCCTGGCACGCGGCCGGCAACCTGTTCACCCTGACTGCCCCAGGCAATGCTGCGGTTCTGCAAAAGTACACCATCGACCTCTACCCGGAGCTGGAGCGTGAAAGCGGCCAGGAGTGCGGCCTGCACTATAACGGTGAGCTGCTGGTCGCGAAGGATGAGGAAGAGATCAAGACGCTCGCCATCGCCCATGCCTTCGGCAAGCGTTATGGCATTGAATCCGAATTTATCTGCCCGGACCGCGCCAAGGAGCTTGCTCCGACCCTCAACACCGATGACCTGACCGCGATCCTGCATGAAAAAACAGCCGGTTACTGTGATCCAGCTAGCGTCACCCATGCCTTCGCCAAGGCCGCGCGCAACTACGGCGCCACAATCCACCGCCACACCCCGGTATTGGAAACCAACCAGCGCCACGACGGCAAATGGGACGTGGTGACCGAAAACGGCACCATCACCGCCGATTACGTGGTCAATGCCGCCGGCCTCTGGGGCCGCGAAGTGGCGGCGCTGGCGGGCATCAAGCTGCCCCTGATGCCGGTCGAGCACCATTACCTGATCACCGAAGAGATCCCCGAGATGGCGGAAATCGGCAGTGATCACGCCCTGCTGTCCTATGCCGATGCGAACCTTTACATGCGCCCCGAGGGCAAGGGGCTTTTGATCGGCGCCTATGAAAGCAAATGCATCCACTGGTCCGAAGACGGCACCCCCTTGGACTTCGGTCACGAGCTGCTGCCCGACGATCTGAGCCGGATGGAGGACGAGTTTCTGCAAGCGGTCGAGCTGATCCCCAGCCTCGCCGATGCCGGCATCAAGAGCGTGATCAACGGCCCCATGATCTTCTCCCCCGACCTCGGCCCGCTGATCGGCCCCTACCCTGGCAAGCCAGGCTACTTCTGCGCCAACGGCGTGATGACCGGCTTCAACCAGGGCGGCGGCATCGGCAAGGTGCTGGCGGAATGGATCATCGACGGCGAGCCCTCGCTGGACGTCAGCTTCTGGGACGTGGCCCGCTACGGCGACTATGCCGGCAGCCGCTACGCCAAGCAGATGACCAAATACTGGTATGAAAACCGCTCCAGCCGGATCTACCCCTACCAGACCTTCCCGGCAGCGCGTCCGATGAAAACGTCACCAATCTATGACCGGCTAAAAAACGCAGGCGCAGTGTTCGGCGAGACCTGCGGTTGGGAAGACGCCTATTGGTATGCAACCAACGATGCCGAGCGGCAGGAGAGCTATTCCTACGAGCGCCCGGCCTGGCTCGAAGCTGTGGCGCGCGAATCCCGCGCGGTGCGCGAGACCGCAGGCCTGTTCGAGCTGACCAGCTATGGCAAATACCGTTTCAGCGGCGCCGCTGCAGTGGCCTATCTGGACCGGATCATGGCCAACAAGATCCCGGCCGTGAGCAAAACCGCTCTTTGCCCGATGCTGAGCCACAAGGGCAAGGTGATCGGCGATTTCACCGTGACCCGCCTCAGCGAGGGCAGTTGCCTGGTGCTGGGTTCTGGCTCGATGGAGAAAATCCACGAGCGCTGGTTCCTGGAGACGATGCCGGAAAGCGGCGTCGCTTACGAGAACCTGACCAACCGCTATGCAGGCCTGCATGTGGCCGGCCCCAACGCCAAGGCGATCATGGCAGCGGTGGCACCGGGCGTCAGCTTTGACAGCGCCGACTTCCCGCTCCTGTCGGGCCGCGAAATGGACCTGGGCCCCGGCCCCGGCGCCTTTGTCATCCGGGTCTCTTATACCGGCGAATGCGGCTACGAGATCTACATGCCGATGGAATACCAGCGCACGCTGTTCGAGGAGATCCTGGCAGCGGGCGAACCCCACGGCCTGACCCTCGCAGGCGGCCACGCGCTGATGGCGCTGCGGCTGGAAAAAGGCTTTGCCGGCTGGAACATGGAGCTCACCTCCGACTACTACCCCCACGAAACCGCACTGGCGCGCTTTGTCCGCTTCGGCAAGGGTGACTTCATCGGCCGCGAGGCTGCCTTGGCTGCCAAGGAGGCCGGGCCGCGGGAGTGCTTCGTGCAATTCGCAGTCGACGCGGGCGGGACCGACGCCTACGGCGGCGAGCCGGTGTTCTTGAATGGCAAGCTGGCCGGCTACACTAGCTCCGGCGGCTACGGTTACTGCGCGGACACCAGCCTGGCGCTCGGCTACCTCTACCCCGACGCCATCGACCCAGCCGCCGAATACGAGATCGACATCGCCGCCAAGCGGTGCAAGGCGCGCCTGCTGACCGCCCCGCCCGTCGACCCCGAGGGCCTGCGGATGCGCGGCTGACAAGTTGCTATCACCGGAATGGGCTGGGGCACTATCCTCACCGCATCCAGCCCCGCGAACCGGAGCAGTGCCGCCTAGGCCTGCTCCGGTTCTTCTTTTGTTACGGCCTGCGCTACAGCGGCCGTGCTGGCGCCCAAAGGGTTTTCAGCTGGATTTCTGTGCGTGATCTCTGTGCTGCCGCGTTATGGGCGGCGGTGAAGCACCGCGAAGGGAATGAAAGCGCAAAAAACTGCAGAACCGGTCTTCTTTTGCGGCGCAGCCGCGGCTAGCCGCCACTGGTAGAATTCGCGAGGAATGCGGAAATGGGTTGCCATGCACTGGCTGCCAGCAGCAGCTCATAAAAAAGCTGCCCGGCCATGGGGAGCCGGGCAGAAAGACCTTATGCAGCTCCGCTGCCGCATAAGGCTGGGAGAATGTTCGCAGGTCAGGCAGCTGCGCCGTGGATCTCCTGCTTGCGGCGGGCCATGTAGTCCTTCAGCTGGTCCTCAATTGCCGCGTCGATAGGTGGCTGCTCATACTGGGCCAACATCTGCTTCCAGATCCCATTGGCGCGCTGCGCGGTATCCTTGCTGCCGCGGTCGCTCCAGTTCTCGTAATTGTCCCAGTCCGACACCAGCGGCGTGTAGAAGGCGCTCTCATAGCGCTCCAGCGTGTGCTGGGTGCCAAAGAAATGGCCGCACGGGCCCACTTCGCGGATTGCGTCCAGGCCGATGGCCGCATCGGACACCTCGAACGGCTGCTGCGCCGCCGCCATCATCTGCAGCATCTCCGCATCGATGATCAGCTTCTCGAAAGAGGCCACCAGCCCACCGCCCAGCCAGCCCGCGCCCTGGTTCAGCAGATGCACATGACCGCTCATCGCACCCCACAGCGACATCTGGCTTTCATAGGCCGCCTGCGCATCGACCGCGTTGGAGGCGGTCACATTGCTGGAGCGGAAGGGGATGCCGTAGCGCCGCGCCAGCTGCCCTGTAGCCTGCGCCGCCAGCGTGTATTCCGGGGTGCCAAAGGCCGGTGAGCCGGTCTTCATATCCACGTTGGACGTGAAGCCGCCATAGATAACCGGGGTGCCCGGGCGTACACATTGCGCCAGCACGATACCAGACAGCGCTTCGGCGTTCTGCTGGGTCAGCGCGCCCGCAATGGTCACCGGCGACATCGCACCGGCCAGCGTGAACGGGGTGATGATCACGGGCTGGCCGTGCTTGGCCATCTCGATCAACCCCTCTCCCATTGGCCCGTCTATCTGCAACGGCGAGTTGGTGTTGATCACGGTGGTGAACACCGGCTTGCCGATCAGCTCCTCGCGCGAGCAACCCAATGAGATCGCGGCCATTTCCAGCCCGTCACGGGCGCGGTCGGCGCCCAGCCCCCAGGGTTGCCAGTTCTTGTCGGTCAGGGTGATCTGCGCGAAATGCAGATCCAGGTGGCGGCTCTCCTGCGGCAGGTCCAGCGCTTCGAACGGGCCGCCGCCCTCCTGATGCAGGATGTTCAGGCTCTGCACCAGCCGGATAAAATCACACATCTCCGCATAGGTGCCCTGACGCCGCCCCTTGTCGAGATCGGAGACAAAGGCCGGACCGCCGACCGAGGCAAAGATCGCGCAGTCGTCGCCCAGCTGCACATTGCGCTCCGGGTTGCGCGCGTGCAGCGTGAACGACGACGGCGGCAGCTTCAGCTTCTCTTCCACCAGCCCGCGGTCGAACCAGGCCATCTCCTCGCCGTGGTCCACCTTGGCCCCGGCCTCCTGCAGATAACGGCGTGCCTCGGGGTCCAGCACCTTGACGCCGATTTCCTCCAGGATCGTCAGCGAGGCCTCGTGGATCGCCTCGATTTGATCGGCGCTCAGCACATTCGTGGGGGCGGTACGGTAACGGACCTGGGTCCAGATCGACTGGGTTACCGCACCGCCGCTGCGGTCCGGCCGGGCGCCGCCACGGGCGCGTCTTCGTGCAGAGGTTCGGGTCATGGCTACCTTCCTGCGGAGAGCTATATACTGTTCAACTGTACAATAGATAAGCACGGAAATTAGCCCCGCGCAATCTTTATTGCTCAAATGTACAATAAAGTATCCGGCCGCCTGCCCGGATCAGCCAAGTGCCGCCCAAGCATTCCCGGACTCGCCGCTCACCGCGATCATCCAATGCCGGAAACGCGGCCCATACGGCAGGCCAGCGCCGCGGGGGGTGGTCACCAGCGCCAGGCACCAGCCGGTGGAAACGACCGTCGGCAATGGCGCCACCAGGCGGCCGGCCGCCAGGTCATGGTCCAAATACGGCCTGCGGCCCATGGTGATTCCCAGCCCTTCTTTGGCAGCTTTCAGGCAGCTGGAACACATATCCAGCTCCAGGTAGCGGGCCTTCCTGTGATCCGCGATTCCCTGCGCCTCGAACCAAGACTTCCATTCCTCGTCCTCGGACAGGCTGGCGATCAGGGTGTGCTGCAGCAGGTCCTGCGGGCTTTCGACCGGCCCATGCGCCGCCAGATACTCCGGCGCCGCCACCGGCACGATATCATCGGAAAACAGCACTGCGGCATTCTCCGGCACTTCCTCCTTCGGCAGATAGACCAGGGCAAAATCCGCCTCCCGGTTCAAACCATCTCCCACCAGCTCGGAGGTGCTCAGCCGGACCGCGATATCAGAGTGCTTCTGATGAAAATCCCCCAGCTGCGGAATCAGCCATACATCGGCCAGCGATGGGAACAGGTTCAGCGTCAGCTGCGACCGCCCGGTTGAGCGCGCCAGCACATCTGTCGCCATCTCGATCCCATCCAGCGCAACACTTAGGCGTTCGAAATAGGCCTGGCCTTCTTCACGCAGGATCAGCCGGTTGTTGCGCCGGATGAACAGCGGCATCGCCACAAAATCCTCAAGCGCCTTGACCTGATGGCTGACGGCCGAAGCGGAAATGCCCAGCTCTTCCGCCGCCAGCTGAAAGTTGCAATGGCGCGCCGCTGCCTCAAAGGCCTTGACTGCCGCAAAGGGGGGAAGCCGTCTTTTCATGGTTCAATCCGCCGGTATTCAGGACCCATCCAATGTGACGCCAAGCGCCTGATTTCTCAATGGAAGACTTAAATTGAGCCACCGCTGAATTTTTTTACCCTGTCGGGCAGGGCCGGTGCCGCGCCATCATCATCCGGTAAACTTCCCAGCAGAACGAAGCCCGGAACGGGCGCCGGAGACGATGCAGTATTCAGTCACATCTTTGGTGAAACAGGCCTTGCGCGGCCACCAGGGCTGGCCCGAGGCCTTCCGCCACCCGGAGCCCCGGAAGCACTATGACGTGGTGATCATCGGCGGCGGCGGCCACGGGCTGGCAACCGCCTATTACCTGGCCAAAGAGCACGGCATCACCAATGTGGCGGTGCTGGAAAAAGGCTGGATCGGCAGCGGCAACACCGGCCGCAACACCACCATCGTGCGCTCCAACTACTTGCTGAACAGCGAAATTCCCCTGCTGGAATGGTCGCTGAAACTGTGGGAGGGCCTCAGTGCGGAGTTGAACTACAACGTCATGTTCTCCCAGCGCGGCGTGCTCGACATCTTCCACACCGACGGCCAGCGCGACGAGGCGGTGCGCCGCGGCAATGCGATGATCATGAACGGCGTCGATGCGGTGATGCTGGACCGCCGCCAGGTGCTGGAGATGATGCCGCTGGTGGACGCAAACAACGGCCGCTTCCCGGTGCTGGGCGGGCTGCTGCAGCCGCGCGCCGGCAGCGCGCGCCACGACGCCGTGGTCTGGGGCTATGCCCGCGCCGCCGACCGGCTGGGCGTCGACATCATCCAGAACTGCGAGGTCACCGGCTTTGAACGAGACGCCAGCGGCCGCATGACCGGGGTAGAGACCAGCCGCGGCCGGATCGGTGCGGGCAAGGTCGCGGTCTGCGTGGCGGGCCACACCAGCCAGGTGATGCAGATGGCCGGCATCAAGCTGCCGGTGGAAAGCCACAAGCTGCAGGCCTTCGTCTCCGAGGCGGTGAAACCCTGCGTCGACACCGTCGCCACCTTTGGCGTCGGCCATCTGTATGTCAGCCAGTCCGACAAGGGCGGCCTGGTCTTCGGCGGCATGCTGGACGGCTACAACAGCTTTGCGCAGCGCGGCAACCTGCCGATTGTCGAGGACGTGGCCGAGGCGATGATGATGTTCCTGCCCAGCTTGGGCCGGGTGCGCCTGCTGCGCCACTGGGCCGGCGTGGTCGACATGACGATGGATGGCTCCCCCTACATCTGCAAGACACCGGTCGAGGGTCTCTATCTGAACGGCGGCTGGAACTATACCGGCTTCAAGGCGATCCCCGGTGCCGCCTGGTGCTTTGCCCATACCGTCGCGAAAGACGCGCCACACAAGTACAACGCGCCGTTCCACCTTGACCGTTTTGCCGAAGGCCGCCCGGTGGATGCCACCGGCGGCGGCCCCTTCCCCAACCACCACTGAGGAGGGCTGACACCCGATGCGCATCCCTTGCCCGCTGTGCGGCGACCGCCCACTGGAAGAATTTGTCTACCGCGGCGACGCCACCCTCACCCGCCCTGCCGCAGACGCGCCCATGGAGGCCTGGGTCGATTACGTCTACCTGCGCGACAACCCCAAGGGCCCCCACCGCGAACACTGGCGCCACGCCCAGGGCTGCGGCAGCTGGCTGATTGTGGACCGCAACACCGTCACCCATGAAATCACTCAGGCCATTCAGGCCCGCCCCGGCGGGGAGGTGCAGCGATGACCTGCCAGACCCACCGGCTGAATGGCACAGGCCGCTGCCTGAACCGCAGCAAGCCCATCAGCTTTACCTTCGACGGCAAGCGCTACAGCGGTTTTGAGGGCGATACGCTCGCCTCTGCCCTCTTGGCCAATGGCGTCCGCCTGGTCGCACGCAGCTTCAAGTACCACCGCCCGCGCGGCATCTTCACCTGCGACCCGCATGAACCCAGCGCCCTGGTTCAGCTGCGCAGCGGCGCCCGGCAGGAACCCAACGTCCCCGCCACCATGGTGGAGCTCTATGACGGGCTGGAGGCCACCAGCCAGAACCGCTGGCCCTCGCTGCGCTACGACCTCTTGTCGGTGAACCAGCTGATTTCGCCGTTCTTTGCCGCCGGGTTCTACTACAAGACCTTCAAATGGCCCGCAAAATTCTGGACCAGCCTCTATGAGCCGGTGATCCGCCGCGCCGCAGGCATGGGCCGCCTGTCAGGCAGCATCGACCCCGACACCTATGAGAAGGTCCACCACCACTGCGATATCCTGGTGATCGGCGGCGGGGCTGCAGGCCTCAGCGCCGCCCGCGCCGCAACCCAAGACGGCGCCCGGGTGACCCTGGTGGAGGAACGCGCCCGCCTCGGCGGCTTTGACAGCACCGGCCTGGAACAGGACATCGCCGCGCTAAAAGCACTGGAGAACGTCCGCATCCTGCCTCGCACCATGGCGTTCGGCTGGTATGACAACAATACCTTCGGCGCGGTTGAGCAGGTCTCCGACCACCTGCCAGTCCCCGCCCCCCATCAGCCGCGCCAGCGGATGTGGAAGATCGTGGCGCCCCAGGTGATCCTGGCTACCGGCGCCCATGAACGCTCGCTGAGCTTCGGCAACAACGACCGCCCCGGCGTGATGCTCGCCTCCGCCGCCGAGCGCTACTTGCGCGACTACGGCGTCCGTCCCGGCAGCCGCGCGGTGATCTTCACCACCAACGACAGCACCGCAGGCCTGGCCGAGGCGCTGAGGGCGGCTGGCGTCACCGTCGCCGCAGTGGCCGACGCCCGCAACGGCGATGAGATCGAAACCGTGCATGGCCGCACTGCAGTCACGGGTGTCACCCTGCGCCAGAAGGACGGCAGCCGCCGCACCGTGGACTGCGATGCGGTCTGCGTCTCCGGCGGCTGGAACCCGGCGGTGCAGCTGCTGGCACAGCGCGGCCAGAAACCGCGCTGGAGCGACAACCTGCAGGCCTTCCTGCCGCAGGAGATGGCGGGCGCGGATTTCCTCTTCACCGGCAGCCTGGCCGGGCTTGAGGCCCGCGAAGATTGCCAGACCCACGGCCGCATGGCGGGCGAGGCCGCCGGCAAACGCTTTGCCGCCCGGGACAGCGCAAGCCTGGCGGACTACCACAGCTATCTGGAGGCCAATGAGGCGCGCGCCGCCAAATTCGCCTACTTCGAGTCCAGCACCGGGAAGTCAAAGAAATTCATAGATTTGCAGCATGACGTGACTGCGGGCGACGTCTCGCTGGCCACCCGCGAGGGCTACCGCTCGGTCGAGCATGTCAAACGCTACACCACCCTTGGCATGGCAACCGATCAGGGCAAGACCTCCAACATCCACGGCATCGCCGCGATGTCCAAGGCGCTGGACAAGCCGATGAGCCAGGTCGGCACCACCGGCTTCCGCCCGCCCTACCGGCCGGTCAGCCTCGGCGCGCTGGCGGGCCGCTCCCGCGGCAAGCACTGGCGCCCGATCCTGCGAACCCCGCTGCATGGCTGGGTCGAGGACAAAGGCGGTGTGTTCATTGAATCCGGCCTCTGGCACCGCAGCCAGTATTTCCCCAAGCCGGGCGAGACTATGAGCCAAGCCATCAGCCGCGAGGTTCAGGCCGTACGCAGCGCGGTGGGCTTCTGCGATGTCTCCACCCTGGGCAAGATCGACCTGCAAGGCCCCGATGCTGCGGCCTTTCTCGACCGGGTCTACAGCAACGGCTTCGCCAAGCTGCCGGTGGGCAAGTCCCGCTACGGGCTGATGCTGCGCGAGGACGGCATCGTGATGGACGACGGCACCGTTTCGAGGCTGGCTGAGGATCACTACTTCATCACCACCACATCGGCAGAATCCGATAGTGTTATCAGCCATCTGGAATACTGCCATCAGGTACTCTGGCCGGAGCTGGACGTTGTTTTTGCCGATGCGGGCGAGGATTGGGCGGGCATCGCCCTGGCAGGCCCCCGCGCCCGCGACGTGCTGGTCCGGATCGCCCCGGAGATGGATGTGAGCAACGCCGCCCTGCCCTTCCTCGCCGCGCGCGAAGGCACGGTGCTGGACGGCGTGCCCGCGCGGCTATTCCGGGTCTCTTTCTCGGGTGAGCTGGCCTTTGAACTCTATGTGCCCTCCGCCTACGGCCGCCCCCTGGCCGAGGCGCTGGAGCGCGAGGGCGCTGAATTCGGCATCACGCCTTATGGGGTCGAGGCGCTGGACGTGCTGCGGATCGAAAAGGGGCATGTCAGCTCGGAGCTGAACAAGTTCACCACCGCAGCGGACCTGGGCCTTGGCATGATGATGTCCAAGAAAAAGGACTTCATCGGCCGCGCCCTCAGCAGCCGCCCTGGGCTGACCGACCCCGATCGCGAGGTTGTGGTGGGGCTGAAACCTCTGGACCCTTCGCACAGCTTCCGCCAGGGCGCCCATATCACTGCCAGGGGCGCCCCCCTCGCGCCGGAGAATGACGACGGCTACATCACCTCCGCCGCCTGGAGCCCTACGCTGGAAAGCCATATCGCCATCGCTCTGGTACGGCGCGGCCGTGAACGGGTGGGCGAGGTGGTGGAGATCATCGACCCCCTGCACGGCGAGGAACCGGTTCCCGCCACCATCGTGTACCACCATTTCTATGATCCGGAGAATGCCCGTGTGCGCAGCTGAAGCCCGCCCCCTGTTCTGCCTAGAAGACCTGGAGCTGACCGGTATACCCGCCGCAGGCCCTGCCGGGGTGGAGGTCCGGATCGTGACCGGCACCACCATGCTGCGGATCATGCCCTTCCGGGACCAGGCAGCAGCCGCAGGCGCCGCTCTGGCGCCCTTCGGTTTTACCGCCCTGCCCGCTCCGGGTCGATTTGCTGAAGCCCGCGAAAACCGGCTGGCCTGGGCGGCTGGCAACTGCTGGCATTTGATCAGCCCCCGCACCGCCCCGGCCCTTGAGCAGGAGCTGAAACAATCGCTAGCAGGTCTGGCCGCCGTCAGCAGCGCCGGCAGTGGGCTTCTGCGCCTGCAGATCAGTGGCACTGCCGCCTGCGCATTGATGGCCAAGGGCTGCGTACTGGATCTGAACCGCTTTGCGCCAGGCCACTGTGCCATCAGCCTAATGGCGCACACGAGGATTCAACTGCACCGCTGCGCGGACACAGAGTTTGGCCTTCTAATCCCCGCCAGCCACGCTGCCAGCTTCTGGGAGTGGCTCACCATGTCCGCCGCCGAATTCGGACTGGCGGTGCAGACGACCGCGGCTGCCGTATTGGAAGACGGGGACCCGCTGCCGGCAGCCCTCTCCGCCTGACGCGGCAGCAGCTATCCAGCATTCCTACTGAAAGAAAAGGCCGCCAGGAGTGTACCCGGCGGCCTTTTCTGGTATCCGCGGCTTCCTTTGGCTAAGCCTCGAACTCCTCCCACGGGTAATGGGACAGCAATTCCCAGCTTGTTTCGGTGACAAAGATCATCTGCTCCAGCTTGACCCCTTCCATCGCGCCTTCCTCACCGATGTAGGATTCAACCGCCAGCACCATGCCCGGCTCCACCACACCCTCATAGCCGTATTCCTCCAAGTCTTCGCGGTAGGGAATAGATGGGTATTCATCACACAGCCCAACCCCATGTGCCAGGCAACCATAACGATTCTTCTTGAACCGGTCCGGGATGGGCCAGGATTTCTCGGCAATCTCCCGGTAGGACATGCCGGGCCTGATCACCTCCATGTTGAACTCCACCTGCTCGCGCGCCAGCTGATACAGATCCGCCTGCTCCCGCGTCCAGACATCGCCGCATACCCAGGCACGGGAAATATCCGCGCAATAGCCGTAAGGCCCGACCAGGTCGGTGTCGAAGGACACCATGTCGCCCGCCTCGATCACCCGCATCGAGCTTTCGTGGAACCAAGGATTGGTGCGCGGACCAGAGGCCAGCAAGCGGGTTTCAATCCACTCGCCGCCTTCGGCGATATTGACCTCATGCAGCTTGGCCCACAGGGCGTTTTCGGTGATGCCCGGTCGCAGCGCATCGCGCATCGCATGCATTCCCTTGTCGGCCACCGCAATCGCCGCCTTCATCAGTTCCAGTTCTCCGGGAGATTTGATCGAACGCGCCACCTCGGCCACGCTCTGGCCGTCTACGATCTCGAACCCCAGGCCCTGAACGGCACTGCCCCCCAGATGTGACAGCCGGTCGATCGCCAGCCGACTTTCGCCCGGACAGCAGCGGGCCATCAACCCTCCGATCTGGGTGCCGAAGGCCTCGGCCCATTCTTCCACCCGGTTGCCGGCG
The DNA here is from genome assembly GCF_040704725.1 of Leisingera sp. JC11. Taxonomy (NCBI): domain Bacteria; kingdom Pseudomonadati; phylum Pseudomonadota; class Alphaproteobacteria; order Rhodobacterales; family Roseobacteraceae; genus Leisingera; species Leisingera sp. JC11. The sequence goes on along the minus strand of NZ_JBFCVS010000031.1, from coordinate 23,633 downwards.
GCAAAGAAGTAATGCACCTTCATCACCCCGTAATTGTCCACTGTCGGCAGCCCTTCCGCCAGGAAGGGCATATCGGCGTAATCCAGCAATGTCACCGGCCCGTCGGCGGGCACAAACACACAGCGGGTCTCGAAATGCATGCACCAGATCTGCATGTTAGTGCAGTCGGTGGCATATCGGGTGTTGATCGGATCCAGAAGCAGGAGCGCCGGCACATCCTGCCGCTGCATTTCCGACTGCAGCCGCCCCAGCCGGTAGCGGCGCACCGCGTCCAGATCCGTGGGCGGCACGGAGTGGTCCATCGCACCGTGCTGCACAGGCCCTTCTCGCCGGTCCATCCGTACCGGCCAACTGCGATCGTGGTTACTGATCACTTTATTCTTTGGCATCCCAGCCTCCTCACAGTTTGTTCCAGCCTGATTGCAATGGCGCCAGCCGGCCCGTTGACCCGGTCGGCTGGCAGGTTTCACGGCCCGGCAAAGCCGTCACCGGAGCGGATCAGCCCCGTTTGCGCAAAAGCCGCAGCTTGGACAGGAAATCCTGCTTGTTGTGGTAGGCCCCGCACAGACGGCGGTGGCCCTCGTAGGCTTCCCGCGCGTGCAGCACCCGCCAGTTGTCGAACAACACCACCGTGCCGGGACGCAGGCCGAAGCGCAGTTGGTAAGCGCGGTCGTTGATGAGGCTGTTGAACAGCGTCAGGCTCCGGTAGAAGGCCGCCTGACGGCTGTCTTCCAGGCGGAACGGCGCACGGTCATAGTTGTTGTAGGTGATCTTGCGCAGGCCGCCGTTGCGGTCCAGGCCGATGACCGGATTTTCCGCCATCAGATGCACCCGTCGCCTTAGTACTGAGCGGGTACCGGCACACTGGCCAGCACCTCAAAAGCCTCGGGATCCTGTTCCAGGATGTCCTCTGCCACCTTGAAGGCATCAACAAAGATGCTCTCGCCTCCGGTGCCGTCGAACTCGAGGCAGTGGAACGCCTGATAGCCGGGGGAGTCGATGGCATAGGTGCCATCGGTGTGCAGGCCGATTTCCACCGTCGAATAGGCGGTATCAGCAAAGGCCTTGTTGGCGGTGAAGTCCCAGAACCCGCCCAAAATGGTCTGGCGGATATAGCCCACCCACTTCAGCAGTTCCTCGGTGGCCTCCGGCGTGGCCGGGACGCCGGTCACCAGCGCAAACCCGTGGCGGTCGACGAGATCCAGCCACCCAGCCAAGCCGCTGCTGTCCTCCGCCATCACCGCAGCGTGGGGCACCTCCGGCAGCCCGCCCTCCAGATCTGCCGCCATCCACAGGCTCTTCGGGCGGTCCTCCTGCCAAAGGCCCGGCTCTGCCATCGCCTCCAGGAAGGATACCGGGTACTCGCTTTCGTCAGCCTCTTGCGGCCAGGCCACGTAAACCGTCCCGGCCTCCAGCCGCGCGGAAAGAGGCGCCAAGTCAACGGGAATTGCAAAGGTGTCGACCGACCGCTGCTGCGATTCCAGATTCCTGCCGCGGGCACTATGGCAGTGGTCGCGCAGCCAAACCGCCGGATAGCGGGCGACCCGGCCGGTGCCGGTCCAGCAAATTTCCAGTTGCGTGCCAGACACCTGGAGAGATTCGATTTTGACTGACATCCCGTGCTCCTGTTTGCAGTTCCAACTGTGCCGCCTCAAGCCATTGTACACATGTAAAACTAACGTCAAGAGTTATTGTCCAAATGTACAATTGAATACCTTACAGTAGCGGGCAAAAAGTTTGCACTTCCCGCCGGTTGCTGTACAAGTATTCAATTAACCGGAAACAGGCAGGGATGGATCAAACTTGGCCAACCAGAAGAGACAGCGCCTCAACCCCGAAGACCGGCGTCGGCTGATGCTGCAAGGAGCCAGGGATTCGCTTGCGAAATACGGTGCCCAAGGCACTGGCGTCCGGGAAATCTGCAAGGACCTAGGGGTTTCCCCGGGTCTGCTTACCCACTACTTCAACGGCAAGGACAGCCTGTTCCTCGAGGCTTACCAAGACATGGCAAAGCAATACCTTGCCGAAGTCCGCGCAATCACCGGCAACACAGAATTGAGTGCCGAAGAGCGACTGAAACAGCTGTTTCAGCTGTACTTTTCAAACGAATGGTCAAACGACGGCGTTATTGGAACCTACACAGGTTTCTGGAGCCTTTCGCAAACAAACCCGGCATTGAAATCTGCCTTCGAGGAAACGTTTCAGCAGCAGCGGGCCGTATTCGAACTCCTTATTCGAGACCTTATCGAAGAACGCGGGATATCTGTAGATTCGGAGACTTTCGCCACGTTCCTCTTGGTTCTTCTGGAAGGTGTCTGGTTTGAAAGCTGCCTGAATCCCAAGGCGGTCGACAAGGTACAAGTCCAAGCGTTCTGCTGGGATTGGCTGGAGTGTTATATGGCCGCCAAAAGCACCGCCTGAGTCAGACAAACTCCTGCGTCAACCTGTTCCGGCCCAGCTTTAGTACTCTGATAGTTGCTGAAAGGCTTGGCGTACTGCAACTTTCCGTTGCCAGTATAAATACGCAAAAAAGCTATCTATCGATGGTAAAGAACCGAGGATGGCCGCGAATCTTTGAGTACCTGCAGCAGTAGCAGGCAAATGCCGGCCTATCAGGCCTAGTACATGGTATCTTGCCTTCCCTCCGATTGGCAGCCTGGCCGTGCGGCGCTGACTTTTGTTTTGTTCAGCACCGACGTTATTCGCTTTTCACATATGCTGTATGATGCACGAAAGGCCGCAATAACGGGCTGCAACCCGGCTGGGTCAGGTCACGACGTCTCTTCGCAATGGCCGGACTCAGCCATCGCTTCTGCCTTGGGTGCACTTGATGTTGCACTGTACCCGAGGTCTGCTTTGAGCCGTTTCCCCGAAGCTGACGATCGTGCTTGGCGTGGCGAAAGCACGAAAGGAGACCAAAACCGCTGCCACCGTGCTCACAGCCTCTTCGCTAATGCAGCATGTCGGCAGCAGCTCAAGCCGGACCAAGGGCTTAGGTCTGCATCAGAAAGAGCTAATCTTCTCTGAAACGTCGTTGGCCTCAACACGATAGCGGGTCACCTCAGTTGCAGAGGATCAGCCGTCCTGCACAATTCCTGCTCTACACCGGCTTAGCAGTCCCGATTTTGCTCCAAAGCTCATCAGCAACGACGCCAATTGCCTGGTCCCTGCGCCTCATCTTGAAGATCATGGTCCGGCGAAGCGGGAACCCTTCCAGGTTCAGGGAAAGCAGAGCCCCGGACCGCCGCTCCTCCACCGTCATGTGATCGGGCAATCCGCCCCAGCCGAGGCCTGCAAGAATCACCTGTTTCTTGGCCGCGAGATCTGAGACCGTCCATTTCAGCCCGCCCGGCAGCAGATCCCGGCTCTGGTCATGGGTTGCGCCGCCCGTGCCAGCCGCGACCACCTGCACATGGCTTTGCATTTCGGATGCGGAGAAGGCCCGCGAACCGGCGGGCAGGCCCAGCCCGGGGGCGGCCACCGGCCGGATGGTGACCTCTGCAACCGGCTCTGCCTCCACCTCGTCCAGGGGGACCCCGTCGAGCGAGGCCAGCGCGATATCCGCCTTGCCCTCCATCAGCCGGGCAATCGGGCCGCCCATCATTTCCATCCGCAGCCGCAGGTGGGTGGCCGGGTGGCGCTGCCCGGTATCTGCAAGCGCTGGCAGCAGCGGGGCCAGATCCATTGTTGCGCTGACCGCAATTGTCAGCTCCGGCTCTTCGCGGGCGCGCAGGCGGGACGCGGTGGTGCGCAGCCCCTGCATCTGCCGCAGCACCCGGGAGGCCTCGCGGTAGAAGATCTCACCCGCCGGGGTGAGCGCGGGGCGGTAGGCCTCGCGGCTGAACAGCTCCAGCTCCAGTTCTTCTTCCAGCTGGCGGATGGTGTGGCTGATGGCGGACTGCGATTTGTGCAGGCGCTCCGCCGCGCCGCGGAATGTGCCGGTTGCGACAATGGCGTCCAGGGCAATGAGCTGGTCGTGTTTCATGCGTGTCCAAGATGATCTGTTTTTCTGATCATTAAGCTGAAAACATAATATTATCAATCAATCATATCAGGAGGTAGTCAGAGGCCATCACCAATCAAAGGAGACTGTGATGAAACTCTACTACAAGCCCGGTGCCTGCCCGCTGGCCAGCCATATCGCCCTGCATGAAACCGGCCGCCCGTTTGAAATCGAAGCCGTCGATACCGCGGCGGGCCGGACTGAAACCGGTGCGGACTACCGCGCGATCAACCCCAAGGGCTATGTTCCGGCCCTGGGCCTGGACGATGGCAGCGTTCTGACCGAGGGGGCGGCGGTTTTGCAGTATATCGCAGACAGCAGCCCTGAGGCAGGTCTGGCCCCGGCGGCTGGGACTTTGGCGCGCGCCCGGATGCAGGAACAGCTCAACTGGATCGGGACCGAGCTGCACAAGGCATTTGGCCCGCTGTTCCGCGAGGGCACGTCCGAGGCCGGGAAAGACGCGGCGCGAACAGCCGTTGCGGGTAAGTTCGATTTCATTGAAAACCAGTTGGCAGATGGCCGCGAGTGGCTGGTTGAAGACCGGTTCTCGGTGGCGGATGCCTATCTGTTCGTGGTCTCGAACTGGGCGAATTTCACCGGTATCGACCTGGCCCGCTGGCCCAATCTGGCCGCCTTTGTGAGCCGCAGTGCATCCCGCCCGTCGGCACAGGCAGCGATGCGGGCCGAGGGGCTGATCCAATGACGCCCGCCGCCCACAAACAGGTCGGCGACCTGATGGAGGCCTATTTCGAAGGTCTCCACCAGGCCGACAGCACCATGCTGCGCGAGGTGTTCCACCCGCAGCTGGCCTATGTCTGCGCCACGGAAGGCGATGAACTTTACTTGGATCTTGAGACCTACATGAACCGCGTGGACGGGCGCGAGCCGCCCGCCAAACGCGGGGACCCGCGGGAGGAGGAGATCTTGGAGATTGCCTTTGCCAGCGGCAGGATGGCCCGCGTCAGCGCCCGGATGACCATGATGGGCCGTGACTTCCATGACTTCCTGACCCTGGTCCGCCACGGCGCCGAGTGGCGCATCGTTGCGAAAGTATTTTCCTATGTTCCGCGAAAGGACTGACCGATGCCTTATGTGAATATCAAGGTGACCCGCGAAGGCGGCCCGGACGGCACCGGCCCAAGCGCAGACCAAAAGGCGCAGCTGATTTCCGGGGTCACCGGTCTTCTGCAGGACATTCTGGGCAAGAACCCGGCAACGACTTTTGTGGTGATCGACGAGGTCGCGCTGGAGGAGTGGGGTGTCGGCGGCCTGCCGGTGCAGGAATACCGGAAGCAGGCACAATGAAGACTCGGCTGACAGAGGCGCTTGGGATCACTTGTCCGGTGATCCAGGCGCCGATGGCCTTTGCTGCGGGCGGCGCGCTGGCCAGCGCCGTCTCCGGCGCCGGAGGGCTGGGCATGATCGGAGGTGCCTACGGAGATGCCGGGTGGATCGAACAGCAGTTCGGCACCGCCGCGGGCGCCCGCGTTGGATGCGGGCTGATTACCTGGAAGCTGGTGGAACAGCCGCATCTTCTTGACCGGGTGCTGGCACATGATCCGGCGGCGGTGTTCCTGTCCTTCGGCAACCCGGCGCCATTTGCGGCGGCGATCCGGGATGCGGGCGTGCCGCTGATCTGCCAGGTCCAGACCCTGCGCGACGCCCGGCAGGCCCTGAACTGCGGCGCGGACATCATTGTTGCACAGGGAGCGGATGCCGGCGGCCACGGCGAGGCGCGCGGCACCTTTGCGCTGGTTCCCGAAATCGCGGACGAGATCGCGCGCCAGAACAGCCAGGCACTGTTGTGTGCGGCAGGCGGTGTCACCGACGGGCGCGGTCTGGCAGCGGCTCTGATGCTTGGGGCGGACGGGGCGGTGATCGGCACCCGGTTCTGGGCCTCGCACGAAGCGCTGGTGCATCCGCGCATTCTGGAACGTGCGCTGTTGGCAACTGGGGACGACACAATCCGCACCCAAGTGGTTGATGTGGTCCGCGGTTTTGATTGGCCCGGCCGCTACAACAGCCGTGTTCTACGCAACCCGTTCATTCGGAAATGGCACGGCTCAGAAGACGCCTTGAAACTGGAAGCGGGCGTTGAAGCGGTAAAATGGGCAGACGCCCAGGATGCCGGGGACCCTGATGTCGCAACGGCATTTGCCGGCGAAGGCATCGGCCTGATCAGCTCGGCGGCACCTGCCGGCGACATTCTCGCGAACCTTATGGAGGATGCGCAGCAGTGTCTGGCTGGGGCGGCTTCATAGCGCGCGGCGAACCGGGAAGCGCTAGAAACACTTGTGCTGGAGTTTGCGGTGGCAAAGTTGGCACTTCGCACTCCAGTTCGGGCCGGAATTCGGCAAGCTTGTTGCACGTTCTCCAAGTGGCTGCGTTTCCTTTTACATTCCTGCGGCTGGCGCCCCTACGCGGCAACTATTTGACGGCTCGGAAAACGCCAAAACCTGCCATCACCGCATTTGGCATTAACGTCGGCTTTCGCGACAAGGCCTGAACTTTGCAAAGGCCGCTGCTCTGCTCAATGCTGACTTTTTTGCACTCCGGCCTGCTTCCGCTGCGAAGGTCCGCAAGGTTTCGCATCCCGGTCGCACGACCCCAGTTTCAAGCTGCACCCACGAAGAGCGCCAGCTCTTGGTCGCGGCAGCGCGGCGACAGTCGTGGCCTGAACAGGCGAAAGGGACGGGTTTCCAAGAGAGTACTTTCTGCGCTTAGCTGGCCTTGGTGCCGCCCGCAGCATGGCAGAAATTGCACTCTCGACTTTGAATGACCGCCTTCACAGACCGGAAGAGTTGCTTTCGCAGATGCAGCGTATTCACACCTTCCGTCCGACCTGCATGCGCACCCGTCTCGGCTATGCGGCAGGCCGGAAGTCCGCTTCGGGCTGGAAGCGGGCTTTCGCCGCATATACGAGCAGCGTTGCCATGAAACCAGAAGTCGACTTTCAGCTGTCCTCTATACCAGGCTTGGCACAGCGCGGAGGCCCCGCCATCCGACTTCCATTAGCAACACCTTCATTCGGCGGTAAACAGCTCTCCATTCAAGGGCGGAGCGCAGCCCCGCCAGGCCTCTCGAAACGGCGGCCTGCGGTTCTTCTTCACTCTCTTTCGGCTGATTTCCACGCAGAATTTTTTTATTCTTTGTGACCTTGTTCACAGGGGAAACCCGGCAAGCAGACTATGCCGCACCGATCCCGGCATCTTGTCTTGCGCCAGAGGATGCGCCGCCTGAAACTGCCAACTGGTGCGAATAGCAAGAAAACTGCCCTGAAGGAGTGAAACGCATGCGCTGGACAACCTCATTTGCATTTGCCGTTACCTTGGCTGCCGGGCTTGCAGCCTTGCCTGCGGCTGTGCGGGCCCAAGGGGCACTGAAGCCGGTAAAGCTGCTGCAAACTTCCCCGGCAGCATTGCTTCTGGAACGGCAGTTTTTTGGCCAGGTGGCGGCCAAGCAGACAGTGGACCTCGCGTTTCAGGTTTCCGGGCAGATATTGAGATTTCCGGTTGCCGAAGGCAGTGCGGTAGCCAAGGGCGGTTTGATTGCTGAGCTCGACCTGGAACCGTTCCAGCTGCAATTGGAGCAGGCTCAGCTGCGCAAAGAACAGGCCGACCGCACCGTCGCACGTCTGAAAAATCTGACCGGCACGGTCAGCCAGGTCTCAATCGACGACGCCGAGACCGAGGCCGGACTGGCGCGTGTGGCGCTGCGCGATGCAGAGTATGAATTCGAGCACGCCACCCTGAACGCTCCCTTTGATGCGCTGGTTTCCAGCCGTGAAGTGGAGCAATTCACCACCATCAGCTCCGGGACACCGATCGTGCGGCTGCACGACATGTCTGAACTGTACATCAAGGTTGATGTGCCGGAAGTTCTGTTCCAGAAAGCCGAGGAAAGCGACGTGCTGACAATAGTTGCAAACTTTCCCGGTCAGGACACTGATTACCCGCTGGAAATCCTGGAGTACGACGCCGAGGCCAGCAGTGTCGGCCAGACATATCAGGTGACATTCCGCCTTACCCCGCCCGAAGACCGCCAGATCCTGCCGGGGGCCTCGGCAACGGTAAGAGTACGGGTGGATACCGGCGATGCAGGAATCCGGGTGCCCGCCACTGCCCTGGTCTCAGCAAACGATGGCAGCACCGGTGTGATGGTCTTTACCCCTGCAGGTGCTGAGAAAGGCACTGTTGAATGGACGAAAGTCCGCGTCGAAGCCACTCAGAACGGCGATTTCCGTGTTGCGGATGGCCTGACCGGCAGCGAAGAGATTGTGCTGACCGGCGGCGGCGCACTGAAGGATGGCCAACAGGTCAGACGCTTTACCGGCTTCGGAAACTGAGGGCAGGCAGATGGACATTGCACGGGGGGCTATCGACCGGCCGCTCTATACCTGGATCATCATGCTGGCTGCACTGCTTGGCGGTATCTGGGGGTTTCTGAATTTGGGCCGTCTCGAAGATCCGGCCTTCACAATCAAATCCGCGGTCATCGCGACCCAGTACCCCGGTGCCAACAGCGAACAGGTCGCGCGCGAAGTGTCCGAGCCTCTGGAATCCACGATCCAGAAAATGGGCGAGGTCAAGCTGATCACGTCCGTGAACCAGCCCGGTTTTTCCCTGATCGAAGTGGAGATGCAGGATACTTACGACGGCACCGAACTACCCGCCATCTGGACCAAATTGCGTGCGGAAATCCGCGATGCCGCCCGCTCTCTGCCCGAGGGCGTCAGCCAGCCGGTTGTGAACGACGGCTTCGGCGATGTGTTCGGCCTGTTCTATGCGGTGACGGCGGAAGGATACACGGACGCAGAAAAGCACGATCTGGCGACCTACTTGCGGCGCGAGCTGCTGACGGTGGACGGGGTGGCAGATGTTGAAATCGCCGGATTGCCGCAGGAAGCCATTTTTGTCGAACCCACGCTGGCCGTTTCGGTCAATCAGAATGTTCCAATTGACGCAATCAGCAACGCGCTGGCTACGGCCAATTCGGTCCGCTCCGCAGGCAGCATAGACGCTGGGCCTGCCGAAACCATAATGCGTGCGCCGGAAGGCTCGGACTCGGTCTCCGAAATTCAAGGCCTCGCTATCGGCTGGCAGGGTGAAGTGGTCAACGTAATCGACATGGCCGATGTGCATCGCGGGCGCATAGACAACCCGGACCTGCTCATCCGTTTTGACGGGGTGGAGGCCTTCACCCTCGGAATCGCAGGTCTTGCCACCGAAAACATCGTCGAGGTGGGCAAGAACGTCGATGCCAAACTGGCCGCTCTGGACAGCCAGATCCCCTATGGCGTCGACCTGAAACCGATCTACCAGCAGCATGTGGTGGTCGAGCAGGCCTCCAACGATTTCCTGGTCAACCTGGCCATGTCGGTGTCCATCGTGGTGGTGGTTCTGGCGCTGTTCATGGGCTGGCGTGCGGCAATTGTTGTGGGCTCCACCCTGCTGCTGACGGTGGTCGGCACACTGTTCTTCATGAACCTGTTCTCGATTGAGATGGAGCGGATTTCGCTCGGCGCGCTGATCATCGCCATGGGCATGCTGGTGGACAACGCCATCGTGGTGGCCGAGGGGATGCAGATCGCTATGCTGCGCGGCCGAACCTCGCGCGAGGCTGCCCACGACGCTGCTTCGAAAACCCAGATCCCGCTGCTTGGCGCCACCGTGATCGGCATCATGGCCTTTGCCGGCATTGGCCTCAGCCCTGATGCTTCGGGTGAATTCCTGTTCTCGCTGTTTGCTGTTATCGCCATCTCGCTACTGCTCAGCTGGCTTCTGGCGCTAACTGCCACGCCGCTCCTGGGCCATTACTTCTTCAAACAGGGCAAAGCAGGCGGCAAGGACGCCTATGACGGTATCCTGTTCCGCACCTACGGCACCATCCTGCGGGCCGCGCTGAAGCTGCGCTGGCTGGTGGTCGCCGGCCTCGTGGGCATCACCGCGGTCTGTTTCATCGGGTTCGGCCAGGTCCGGCAGCAGTTTTTCCCGGATTCCAATACGCCGCTGTTCTTTGTCCATTATAAACTGCCGCAGGGCACCTCGATCCAGACAACCTCTGACCATTTGCAGGTGTTCGAGGACTGGCTCTCCAAGCGCGACGACGTGGTCTCTGTGGCCTCCTTCACCGGCCAGGGCGCCACCCGCTTCATGCTGACCTATACGGCGGAGAAGCCGAACCCCGGCTACGGCCATCTGATCATTCGCACCGAAAACCTCGACGCCATCCCTCCCCTGCAAGCCGACCTCGAGGCCTTCGGCCAGGCGCAGTTCCCCGAGGGCGAGTTCCGCACCAAGCGGCTGGTTTTCGGCCCCGGCGGCGGCGATCCGATCCAGGTGCGCTTCTCTGGCCCCGACCCGCGCGTCCTGCGCCAGCTGGGCCAGGAAGCCATTCAGCGGCTGGAGAACGCATCACCCGATATCCTGATCCCGCGCCATAACTGGCGCGAGCAGGAACCGGTGCTGAAGCCGGTCTACGCCACCGACCGCGCGCAGACTGCCGGCGTCACCCGAGAAAACATCGCCGACGCGCTGCAGTTCTCCACCGATGGCCTGCAGATGGGCGTCTTCCGCGAGCGCGACCGGCTGATCCCCATTGTGGTGCGCCGCGCACGGGAGGAAACTTACAACATCTATGATCAGGTGGTGTTCTCCTCCTCAGCCGGAAAATTCTTGCCGCTGGAGCAGATGATCGATGGTGTCGAAGTCGAGATGGAAAATACGCTGGTGCACCGCCGTGACCGGCTGCCGACTCTGACTGTGGGGGCCGACATCCCGCCTGATCTGACCGCCGCCACTGTCTTTGCTGAGATACAGGAAACGATCGAGGCGATGGAGATACCTCCCGGCTACCTGATGGAGTGGGGCGGTGAGCATGAAAGCTCGGGCGACGCTAACGAAAGCCTTGGCAAGCAACTGCCGGTGACCCTCCTGATCATGGTGCTGATTTCGGTACTGCTGTTCAACGCAATCCGCCAGCCGGTGATTATCTGGCTCCTGGTGCCAATGTCGGTGAACGGCGTGGTGATCGGGCTTCTGGGAACCGGCTTCCCCTTCACGTTCACGGCGCTGCTGGGCCTGCTCAGCCTGTCGGGCATGCTGATCAAGAACGGCATCGTGCTGGTCGAAGAAATCGACCTGGTGCGCGAAACTAGAAAACCTTTGCGCGAAGCCATCGTCGAAGCCTCGGTATCGCGTCTGCGCCCGGTGATGCTGGCGGCGGTGACGACCATCCTCGGCATGGCACCGCTGTTGACCGACGCCTTTTTCGTGTCGATGGCAATCACCATTATGGGCGGGCTGGCCTTTGCCACTATGCTAACGCTGGTGGCAGCGCCAGTCTTCTATCTGATCTTCTTCCGAGGCGTCGAAAAACGAGAAATAGCAGGCGCCTGATCGCGGCACTGCCTCAGGAACATCAAAGCCCCGGCCGAACGTGCCGGGGCTTTTGCTTGCAGTGATTGTTCTGAGGCCCAACCTCCTAACCCTTGGCTAACCGGCCCTCCTTCTTTGGAAAGAAAACGTTTCTCTACCGAGAGAGATTGGCTTCTCATTTTCTTGTCAACCGTTAATCTGGGCGGCATGATCCGACAGCTTCTTCCGATATCTGCCTTGCTTCTTGGGTCAGGACTTCTCCTGTTTGCGGGCGGAGTTCACGGCCTTATCCTGCCGGTAAGAGGATCGATTGAAGGGTTTTCCGCCAGCGCTCTTGGTCTTTTGGGAACTGGCTGGGCGATAGGGTACGTTGCAGGGTGCCTCATTGCACCGGTGATGGTTGGAGCGGTCGGCCACATCCGGACCTACGGCGTCATGTGCGCGCTGGCGGCGGTGACGATTTTGTTTCAGGCGATAATTGTTGAAACCTGGGCGTGGATACCGTCACGTGCATTATCCGGATTTTCTTTTGCCGGAGCCGCCATGATCGTCGAGTCATGGCTCAACGACAAGGTCAAGCCAAGCACACGGGGCACCGTCTTCGGCGTTTATACAATGGTGAACTTGGGTGCAGTTACAGCTGGACAGATGACCATTTCACTAGGCGATGCAGCCGGGTTCATCTTTTTTGCCATCGGGGCAATCGTATATTGCTTGGCTCTCATTCCAACAGCGCTTTCGACCTCGGCCTCGCCTGCGCCATTGACATCTGTGCAGCTTGACTTACCCGCTCTCTGGAGGAACTCACCTGTCGCGGTCACCGCCGTTTTTCTGGTTGGCATCTCGAACGCTGCTTTCGGAACACTGGCCGCTGTTTACGCGGGCCGTGTGGGGCTGTCGCTGGCTGCGATTGCGCTCTTCGCCAGTATTCCGGTTCTGGCGGGCGCTCTTGCACAGGTGCCTATCGGGATTGTCAGCGATCGCATGGACCGGCGCAAGGTTCTGCTGTTCACGGCGGCCATAGCACTTGCAGCCGACCTGACCTTTGTGTTTGCCGCACCCGAGTCCCGCATCATAAACCTTGTCTTGGTCGGGGCGTTTGGCGCGGCGATTTTTGCGATGTATCCGATTATCGTGGCGCATGCGAATGACCACGCGCCGCCGGGCACTTCGATCCAGGTCTCAGGCGGGCTTTTGATGGTCTTTGGATTGGGCTCGATTGTTGGCCCGCTGATCGCCGGTGTGGCAATGGGCGAATTAGGACCACAGGGCTTGTTCATCACAACAGTTGCCGCGCACTGCCTGATGATCGTCTTTACCGTCTGGCGTATTCAGGCCAAATCTGCTGTCCCGATCAGCGAGAAAACGGCATTTCGTGTCAGCGTACCTGCACGTGTCGTCACGCCTGAGACTGCCGCTCTTGCTGCTGGTGAAGACGAAGCTTCCTCCTTGGCTGAAGCTGAAAACCTTTCAGAGCCTGATGCTACACCTGTTTCGAAGGACGGCGCCCTATGAAACAGCCCACCACGGAATGCGACGGGCTAGCGCAAGGTGTAAAAGGTCATCCTGCTACCGCAGACCCTCCGGCGAGACATTCCACAAAACCTGTTTGCACAGTAAAAGAACGCCAGCATAGAGATTTCGGATGGAGTCCGCTGAAGGGCGGGCAGAGGCGATTTAATTGGGATTGGAATTGATCCGCCGCGATCAATCACACTGGGTGCTCGGTAAGAACGGCCGTGGGCTTTGCGCATTTTGTGTCAGGTGCTGGCCAGCCAGTTAAAAACAAGCCGCGCTCTGTCCGACGTTTGATTGTGAAGTTTGACGTAGAAGTCCAAGGGCGATTCAACGGTCTGAGGCAGCAGCTTGACCAGCTTGCCCGCGGCGACCATATCCACCGTCAGCCCCTCCCAGCCCAGCACTGCACCCATGTCGTCCTGGGCCGCCTGCAACGCAATGACATAGTTGTTGACCCGGTGGGCCGCCTTTAGTTGCCCGGTGTATCCCAGCGCGCGGGCCCAAGCGTGCCAGTCTGTCCAGCCGGTGTCTATTGCCTCTAGATGAATAAGGGGATTTGAGGCGAGGTCGCTGACGCTGCGGATTTGGTGCCGGGCGGCAAACCGCGGGCTGCCGAGGGCCATGATCCGGTCATGAAACAGCGCTCTGCACTCGCCGCTGCCCCGCGACATGTCGCCGTAGTGCAGGCTGAGATCGCAGCCGCCGGCATCCTTGTCCGTGTCGCTGACGATCTGGGCAACCGAGATGTGCTCGTAGCTTTTCCAGAAATGCGCCAGCCGCGGTGTAAGCCAGAGCGAACTGACCGCGGTGGTGGAACGGATTGTGACCGAGCTGTGCCCGTGCTGCGCGCGCAGTTGTTCAAACGCATCGTTTATCCCCTCAAACCCCTTTTGCAGCGCAACCAGCAGATAGGCGCCGCTTTCCGTCAGTTCGACCCCGCGGTGGAAGCGGTGGAACAGGCTGCACTGCAATTCCCGTTCTAGCGCCTTGATTTGATGGCTGACCGCTGCAGGCGTCACGTTCAGCTCCGCTGCCGCCAGCTTGAAGCTGGTATTCCGCGCGGCGGCTTCAAAACTGACCAGAGAGCTCATCCGAGGCAGATCATAAGGCCGGCTGGGCAAAGTGGTTTGATCCTTTTGTTTGAAAAGATGCAGATAGACCGAGTGTTTTTCGGGCCCTGGATTAGCTCAGCTAAGCCAAGCTGAGATTTTTTGCAATTGCCGGATAGCGCAATGACGCCAGAATGCAGCAACATTCACACTAGGCGCTGTATGCGGCTCTCCCGGCCGGAATGCCCTGCCGCCGCAGCCTGCCAGCCCGCAAGAAGGAGTTGCGTTATGAAGTCACATGCCAAGGTGGTTGTCGTTGGCGGCGGCTGTGTCGGGGCCTCGATCCTCTATGGCCTGACCCAGCACGGCTGCAGCGACGCGGTAATGCTGGAGCGCACCACGCTGACCTCGGGCTCCACCTGGCATGCGGCGGGCCTCCTGGTGACCTTCGTGCGCTCGCACAACATCTCCAAGATGACGATGGAAACCATCCGCATCTACGGCGAGGTGGAGAAGAAGCTGGGCACCTCCGTCGGGCTGCGCCAGGTCGGCCAGCTGCGGGTGGCCAACAGCCAGAAGCGCTGGGACGAGTTCCAGTCCTATATCTCCATCGCCGAGGCCGCGGGCGTGCCCTGCCGCCTGGTGACGCCGGAGGAGATCAAGGAAATCCACCCGCTGCTGGCGCAGAGCGCAAACATCCGCGGCGGCATCCTGCATGACCAGGACGGCTATGTGAACCCGGCCGACATCACCATGGGCCTGGCCAAGCTGGCCCGCGACCAGGGCGCGACCGTCTATCAGAACACCGAGGCGCAGGGGTATGAGAAGCTGGACAACGGCCACTGGAAGGTGACCACCAGCAAGGGCGAGATCACCTGCGAGCATCTGATCTTTGCCACCGGCAACTATGCCCGCGAGAACGCCCGCCGGGTGGGGCTGGACCTGCCCTGCATCCCGATCGTGCACCAGTACTGGACGACTGAGACCGTGCCGCTCTTGAAAGAGCGCCGCGCCGAAGGCCTGCCGGAGTTCCCGATCCTGCGCGACGAGGATTACGGCGCCTACCTGCGCGAGGATGTGGGCGGCTTCCAATTCGGGCCTTATGAGTTTGAAAAGGACCTGAAGCTGTTTGCCGAGGACCGGGTGCCGCCCGATTTCGGCGCCGACCTGCTGCCGGAGGATTTCGAGGCGGTGGAAACCCAGTGGGAGCGGGCGCTGGAGCGGGTGCCTGCCCTGGGCGAGGTCGGCATCAAGGCCAATACCCGCGGGCCGTTCCAGATGACCCCGGACGAGCTGCCGCTGTGCGGCCCGGCGCCGGGCCATGAAAACCTGTGGCTGGCGGAGGGCGTACCCGGCGGCATCCTGTGGGGCGGCACCATGGGAGAGCGGCTGGCGCGCTGGATCGTTGACGGTCACCCCGGCATCGACATGTCCGAAATCGACCCGCGCCGGTTTGGCGATTATGCCGCCAAGCGCTGGACCATGGACAAGGTGCGCGAGACCTGGGGCACCCATATGAACGCCCATGTTCCGGGCGAGGATTTCCCCGGCGCCCGGCCGATGAAGACGATGCCCTCATATGACCTGCTGACAGCGCAGGGCGCGGTCTGGACCACCTTCAACGGCTATGAATTCCCGCGCTGGTTTGCCAGATCGCCGGAAGAGGCGGTCCCCGAGCACAGCTTCCGCCGCACCAGCCATATGGAGCTGGTGCAGGAAGAGGTGCGCGTCACCCGCGAGGAGGCGGGGTTCATCGAGATGTCGCCGATGACCAAGTTCACCGTGCGCGGCCCGGGGGCGGCCAAATGGCTGGACGGGATCATGGCCAACAAGCTGCCCAAGGTTGGGCGGATGACGCTGGCGGTGGCGCTGAACCCGCAGGGCGGCATGGAGGGCGAATACACCATCGTCCGTTACGGCGAGAACGACTTCTACCTGGTCTCCACCCCGAACGGGCAGGTCTACAACTGGGATTACCTTTCGCGCCTCATGCCGGATGACGGTTCGGTCGTGATGGAGGATATCTCGGAAAAGCTGGGGGTGATTGCGCTGGCAGGGCCGAAATCGCGCGAGATCCTGCAGAAGCTGACCGACAATGATCTGTCGAACGAGGCTTTCCCCTGGCTGACGGCGCAGATGGGCGAAGTGGGCTATGCCAAGGGCGTTCATCTGCTGCGCGTGAGCTACACCGGCGAGCTGGGCTGGGAGCTGCATCATCCGGCCGGCTACAACCGCCATCTGGTTGATCTGCTGCTGAAAGCGGGCGTCAAACCCTTTGGCCTGGAGGCGCTGGAATCGATGCGGCTGGAGAAGTCCTACCGCGCGATCAACCGCGAGATCTGCAAGGACATGACCCCGATCGAGGCCGTGCTGGACCGCTTCGTGGCGCTGGAGGGGCGGCAGTTCATCGGCCGCGAGGCGCTGCTGCGGCAGAAGGCGGCGGGCGGCTACCGCACGCTGGTCACCCTGAAGCTGCCGTTCTGCGACACTTCGGTGCTGGCGGATGAGGGCGTCTACAAGGACGGGACGCTTATCGGCCGCGTCACTTCGGGCGGGTTCTCCTACTACTGCAACCACGACATCGCGATGGCGCTGGTGCCGCAGGAGTTCACCGCCGAGGGCACATCCCTGCAGGTGATGGTCCACAACGAGATGCGCGAGGCCGAGGTGATCGGCATCTGCGCCGTCGACCCAACCAGCGCACGCGCCCGGGCCTGATCCCGGCACCTGAAGGAGCTGAACATGACGGAACTGAAAACACGGGCGCCGCGCGGCGCCCGGGGCGGCCGTGCTGCGCGCGTCCAGGCCCGCACCAACCCAGCCCCGGTCTACCTGCCTGCGCTGAACCGCCAGGTCGGACCGATTGATCTGCTGGGTCCGGAAGGGGTGGAGAAGATCCACAATGCGGCGATGACGATCCTGGAGACCACCGGCATCGTGTTCCGCGATCCGGTGGCGCTGGCGGACTGGAAACGGGCGGGTGCCGATGTGCAAGGCGAACGGGTCCGCATCGGGCGGGACATGCTGATGGAGCTGATCGCCTCGGTGCCGTCGGAATGGGGGTATGCCGCCCGCAACCCGGAGCGCTCGCTGAGGGTGGGCAACCGGCATTCGGTCTTTGCCAATGCCTATGGCGCGCCTTTTGTCTATGATCTGGAGGGGCGGCGGCGGCCGTCGGCGCTGGAGGATGCGCATAACTTCTTCAAGATGAGCCAGATGAGCCAGTCGATGATGGTGCCAGGCATCCTGCCGGTGGAGCCGCAGGACGTGCCGGTGCCGCTGCGCCATCTGGAGCTGGTGCACGCGGCGCTGACGCTGACCGACAAGCCGATCAAGGGCGCGGTGCAGTCGGAGCAGGCGGCGCATGACACGGTGGAGATGGTGCGCATCGTCTTTGGCGAGGAGTTCGTGGACAGCAATGTTGTTCTGGCCGCGCTTTTGAACTGCAACACACCGCTGGTCTGGGATGAAACCATGCTGCAGTCCTTGCGGGTCTATGCGGCTGCCAACCAGCCCTGCCTGCTGTCGCCCTTTGTGCTGGCGGGCGCCTCGGCCCCGGCCAGCCCGCAGGGCGGCGTGGCGCTGCTGATTGCTGAAAGCCTGGCGGGCATGGCCTACAGCCAGATCATCCGCCGCGGCGCGCCGATGGTGCTGGGGGTGGCGATCATGGGGGTGTCGATGAAAACAGGCGCGCCGATGATGGGCTCGCCCGAGCCGGGGCTGATGAACCTGCTGGTGGGGCAGATGGCGCGGTTCTACGGTGTGCCCTGGCGGACCTGCACCATGTGGACCGGGTCGAAATCGCCGGACATGCAGGCGGGTTTCGATACCGCCAACACCATGTGGCCGGTGCTTCTGGGCGGTGCCAACTATATCGTGCACTCGGCCGGCTTCCTGGAGGGCGCGCTGGGGGTCTCTTATGCGAAATGGGTGCAGGACACCCTGCAGCTGGAGAACTTCCACCGCTTCTTCAGCGGCCTGAGGGAAGAGAACCTGGATGCGCTGCTGGGCGACATCGAGGCGATCGGCCCCGGCGGCCATTTCCTGGGAACCGATCATACCCGCGAGAACCCGATGCACATGAACCCGCTGCAGAACAACGACAGTTTCGAGCAATGGGAGGCGGAAGGCGCCAAGACCGCGGAGATCACCGGCCGCGAGGCGGCGCGGCGGATGCTGGATAGCTATGTGCAGCCGCCGATGCCGGACGATCAGCGCGGTGCGCTGGACGAATTTGTTGCCAAGAAACGCGCATTGTACCAAGCCTGACACTGCGGGCGCCAAGGCGCCCCTTTGACCCGGCACAAGGACAGGATTTGACCCCATGACCACAGCTTCGACAAAAACGCTCTCACTCGCCGAAGTGCGGGCATTGGCCAAATCCGTCCTTGTGTCCGCGGGCATGGATGCGGCGGGCAGCGATCTGATCGCGGAGATCGTCACCTGCTCGGAACGCGACGGCCCGCGCAGCCACGGGCTGCGAATGCTGCCGGTCTATGCGCAGAGCTTCACCTCCGGCTATGCCAATGGCGCCGCCGTCCCGAAGATCGAGAAGATCGCGCCGGGCGTGCTGCGCGGCGATGGCGGCAACGGCTATTACCAGATTGCCGCCGCCGCGGCGCGGCAGGAGCTGATCGCGCTGGCGCGGGAAAACGGCATTGCCGCCTTTACCTGCGCCAACTGCCACCACCTGGGCGGCCTGCGGTTTGACACCGAGCCGCTGGCCGAGGCCGGGCTGGTGGCGCTGGCGGTGATCAACTCTTTGTCGATGGTGGTGCCGCAGGGCGGCGTGCGCCCGGTGTTCGGCACCAACCCGATGTCCTTTGCCTGCCCGCGCGAAGGTGGGGCGCCGGTGGTCTGGGACCAGGCGGCCTCGATGGTGGCGCTGATGGATATCCGCATGGCCGCCGCCGAGGGCCACGAGCTGCCGCGGCCTGCCGGGCTGGATCCGGATGGCAACCCCAGCACCGACCCCAATGCGATTCTGGAAACCCGCAGCCTGCTGCCGTTCGGCGAGCACAAGGGCGCGGCGATTGCCTTCATGATCGAGGTTCTGGGCGCGGCCCTGGCGGGCGGCACGCTGTCGGTCGACAACCAGGAGCGGGAATCCTTCGGCGCGCTCAACATCAAGGGCGGCGCCACCCTGATCGTGATCGACCCGGAGCGGTTCGGAAATGCGGCTTTTGGCGATTATGTCACCCGGATCTGCGCCGAGATCGAGGGCAACGGCGCAGCCCGGGTGCCGGGCGACGGGCGGCTGAAGAAACGCGCGGCGGCAGAGGCGGACGGGGTCGCGGTCAGCACCGAACTGCTGGCGCAGCTTGACGCTTTGGCAAGTCCCGCATGAAACGGGTGGTGATTGCCGGCGGCGGCGTGGCCGGCATCTCCTGCGCGCTGGCGCTGCAGGCGGACGGGCACAGCGTCACCGTGCTGGAGCCCGGCCCGGTGGGCGAAGGCGCCAGCTGGGCCTCTTGCGGTTGCATCGCCGTGGGGGAGATTGTGCCGCTGTCGCAACCGGGCATGCTGATGAAAGTGCCGGGCTGGCTGCTGGACCCCGAGGCGCCCTTGTCCCTGCGCCCGGCATCGGCGCTGCGGCTGCTGCCCTGGTTTACCCGTTTCACCGCCAACTCCCTGCCCTCCCGGATGCGGGCGATTGCTGCCGATCTGGCCCGGCTGACCTTTGCCGCCACCGCCGATTTCAAGGCGCAGCTGACGGATATCGGCGCCCCGGAGCTGCTGGTGGAGCGGCCGGTGATCAAGCTGTTCGATGATGAGCGCGACAAGGCCACCATGGGTGCCGCCTTTGATCTGGCGCGCGAACTGGGCTGCACCATCGACGACATCTCCGGCCAGGAAGCCCATGAGATGGAGCCGGCGCTTGCTTCGGACTTCAAATACGCTTCGGTGTTGCGCGATTGGAGCTTTGTGGCAGACCCCAAGCGCCTGGTCGAACAACTGATGCGGGCCTTCGTCCAGCGCGGTGGCACGGTGGTGCCACTGGCCTGTGCGGGCTTTGAACGCGACGGCGCACGGGTCAATGCCGTCAGGGCGTCAGACGGCCGGCTGCTGGCTGCCGATGAGGTAGTGATTGCGGCAGGCGCCCATTCCAAGGGCCTTGCCAGACAGCTGGGCATCCCGCTGCAGCTGGAAGGCGTGATGGGCTATTCGACAGGCTTGCAGGATGCCGGTGTGGATCTGAAGCATACGGTTTTCTACCCTGCAGGCGGGTTCGGCATCACGCCATATGAGAATGAGCTGGCGGTTGCCGGAACATTGGAATTCGCCAGCCTCTCCGCCGCGCCCAAATGGCGCCGTGCCGATGTACTGGTCAAACGCGCCTACCGGGTGTTGCCGGGGCTTCAAGACAGCCGCCGCAGCCGCCGCATGGGCCGCCGCCCCTTCACCCCCGACACCCGGCCTATTATCGGGAGAACAGGCAGACTGGCCAATGTGTCCTTTGCCACCGGCCACGGCCAGCTAGGGCTGACGCTTGGGGCTACCACCGGACGTTTAATCGCAGATGTAATCGCCGAACGACCACGGGAGACCTGGAGCAGCGTATTCGGGCCGGACAGATTTCAGGGAACCTGAAATGTTGTTTTACCCATCCTTTTCCGCCGCAGCGCCTTGAATAGAAACACTTGGCGGGGCAAGCTAAGAATGCTGGTTTTGCAAAATTGCGCAAAAGCTAACTTTGCAATATCGCTCGCGGCCAAGGCCGCTGAAAACGCTAGTTTCCGCACGACCTCGGCCCTAGGCTGCCCTCCTGCGGCAGTCATCAATGCAGCATCCCGCTCGTCAAAGCTGCCGTTCATGCATCGCACAGCACTTTCGATAACAGAATGGCGGCAATTGCAACGAAACCATCGTTCGCTGCAATTGCAGCCTGGATAACCGAGAAGGTCAGCAATGCCCAACAGCACATTCGCTCTCGTTAGGCCGCAACAACGGGGTTTCATTGGGCTAACTGGCCATCTAAGGTTCTGCCTCCAGCGCATACAGCCGATGAGGATCCAGGATGCGCATCAATGTGGGAATCGCCGTGTCACTGCTGGTGGCGTTTGCGATTGGTGTGTCCACCTTCGTTGTCCACTCGCTTTGGTGGACGACTGCGCGTGGAAACAGCCGGATGCTTGCGGCTGAAATCAACAGCCAGATCGCCGATACTGTCCGGATCGAAGTCGGGCTGACCCTGCGATCAGCAGAGGCCGCGTGGGCGGCCGTGCGCACCATCTTTGTGCAGAACGTCATAGAGACGCGGCAAGCCGACAAGCGGGAGTTCGTCTTTTTGTCCCAATTGCAGGCGCAGCCCAACATTTCATGGATCATGTTCGGTTGGGAAGATGGAGATTTCTTCGCAGCCCACCGCCTGGGCGACGGTGGCCTGGAGATGATTGAAATCGACGATGCTATCCGGGACCGGATGCTGCGCTCAGACCGCTACATCTTCATTCCCGGCGACATCCAGTTCGAAGAACGCAGCTTCACTCCAACCGACTATGACCCTCGCGGCACCGGCTGGTTCCGCGATTTCATCGGCAGCGACGGCCCGGATTGGGTTGATGCGCAGGATTTGCCCGGCACCCGCAAAGAAGCCTATGCCTTTGCCGGCCCGGTCGACGTGTTCCGCAGGCGGCAAGGCGTATTGGCGGTTGTCATCGAGACGGACCGGCTGTCACGTTTCCTTGGCACGCTGCAGCCTGGCGGGTTCGGCGCGGCCTTCATTCTGGACGCGGACGGAAAGGTCATCGCCGCGCCTGACCCGAATGCGGATGAGATCACGCCTGCGCGCATGGGCGAGGGGGCGCTTTTTGAAGTCGCCAAACTGGCAGGGGAACAGCTTCTGGGGCCATCTTCTACTCGTTCAGGTCCGGATGCGGCGACCCGGATCGTCAGCGGCGGCGTGCCCCACGCAGTGGCGCTGACACCGCTTGGGTTCTACGGCTGGCGTGTTGCAACAGTGATCCCGGAATCGGCGTTTCTGTCAGAGATCGACCGTACCTTGATGCGGCTCATCTACGTGCTGATCGGTGCCGTTCTTGTTGCGACCGGCCTGGCTATCTGGCTTGTGCGGCGGGTCGTTTCAACGCCTCTGGCGCGGATCGTTGACGACCTGAACAAGGTCGAGCGCTTTGATGTTGAACAGGTCGAGCCCCGGAAATCCAAGCTGACGGAGCTTTCAGACCTTTCCGCCGCAACTGCCAGTATGGCTGCAGGGCTTTCTGCCTTTCGCAAGTATCTGCCGGCCGACCTGGTCCGGATGCTGCTGGCCGAGGGCATCAACACCCAGCCTGGAGGCAGCATGAAGCAGATTTCGGTACTGTTCTGTGATGTCGCCGGATTCACCGGCCTTTCGGAGCGGCTGGGCACAAAGATCATTCCGCTGATGGAAACTTACTTCAGTGCTGCGTCGGCTGCCATTACCCGCCACGAGGGCACCATCGACAAGTTTATCGGTGATGGGCTGATGGCCTTCTGGGGAGCGCCGCGCCGCAATTCGAGCCACGCTGAAAACGCCTGCCGTGCAGCTCTCGACCTTGTCTCGGCTGTCGCCGCGACCGGCATAAAGGACGACGCGGGCCGTCCGCTGCGCATTCGGATCGGTCTGAATTCGGGCGAGGCGCTGGTCGGGAATATCGGCTCTGAGCAGCGGCTGAACTACACGGCATTGGGTGACGCCGTGAACATCGCGAGCCGGCTGGAAGGAGCTAACAAGATCTATGGCACAACGATTCTGATCGGGCCGGAAACGCGGCAGGCGGCGGGCGGCAAGATCGTGGTGCGGGAGTTGGACACGCTTGCGGTGTTCGGACGGGCTGAGGGAATTGTTGTCTTTGAGCTGATTGCGATGTCCGATGAGTTAGAAAGTCCGCGGGCCTGGATTAATGCCTATGAAGACGGGCTTGCGAGGTACCGGCAAAGAGATTTTGACGCGGCGATTGCAGCCTTTGAGAGGGCGGAGGCCGAACGCGGCGGTGATCCCGCCTCTGCGGTCATGAAACGGCGTGCCGCCGCATTTTCCGTCGCGCCGCCAGCAGATGACTGGACAGGCGTTGCGATCGCCGACGCGAAGTGAGCCGTCAAGAAAAATGGCTAACCAATCTCCGTTTTCCAAACATTTTCAGGCAGGGTAACACCTGTCCGTTGGGTGCCGATGGCTTTGAATGCTGATCTGTCTTAGGTCACAAAGTGACTAAATGCATGCGGAAGCGGATATCCTGCATTCAGGCTTTGACGGGCTGAAATTCACCATCGAAACCGATATCCCGTTGGACTTCCGCACCGCCCTGGCTGATGCCAAAGCGGAGGCGATCAGGACCAACCGGGAAACGGTCCTGGAATTCGGTTCTGTTGCCCTCTCCGTTCGCCGTACAGGAGGCTCTGCCTTTTCCGCCCACACCGGTGAATACGGCGCGGAATGGTATTTTCTACCCCTACCCCGGACACGGTGGTGTTTCACCCGTCGATGGCGGAGGCCTACCGCGAGCGGGTGTCGCGGCTGATCAGGAGCCTTGGCTCCACCGCTGTCATGGAAGACGCCAAGGAGGCTCTTCGGGCTTTGATTTCGGAAGTGCGGATGGTTCCGGACGCAGACGCACCCGGGGGCCATCAGCTTGAACTTGTTGGGGAATTGGCTGGTCTGATGGCTTTGGGGGCGTCGGAATCGAAGAAGCCCCCGCTTTTTGC
>NZ_JBFCVS010000030.1:0-37845 GCF_040704725.1 Leisingera sp. JC11 | reverse complement strand
ATTCGCACCTTCCTTTCCGACGACGAGAACGGGCGATGCTTCGTTTCCGGAGGATGCGAAGTTTGCAAAAATTCGCCGCCGTCCACGCCTCGATCTACAACCATTTCAATTCGGAGCGCAGCCTCACCTCCCGGGCCAACTTTAAGCAAAATCGCGCCGCTGCTCTCGCTGAGTGGCGCGGTCTCTGCGCCGAATAAGGGGCAGCCATCCTGCCCTTGGTGAGACGGGTTCGCATTTGTCTGCCAGCACCCTCTCCGGCGGTGACGGTGCCATCCGCATTTGCGCCGGTCGCAAGCACAATAGTTGCCATGACCGCCGAAGCGGTTTTCCTGAATTCGAACATGGTGTCCTCCCTGGGTTCGAATGAGTGGTGGGTATCGGCGCCGTGTGTAAAACAACGGCGAAAATGTAATCTGGTGCTTAATAGGCCGAGCCGTTGGGATCGTTCAGATTGTGGCGCTCAGTCCCTGTGAGTGGTGGGTTGAATACGCTGACCAGAACCAGATCTGTTTCTTTGCCGCCGCGCAGAAAATGCCGGTCATGTTTGTTCAGCACATAGATGTCGCCCTCGCGGATCGGATAGACGCGGCCGTCCATATCCTCCACCTCGCCTTCACCCGCAATGCAATAACAGGCTTCAAGGTGGTTGCGATAATGCAGCTCCGACTGGGTGCCAGCACGCACGACGGTATGGCAGACGGTAAAGCCCATCTGATCGGCTTGGGTCAGCAACCGATGGCTGGTGCCATTGCCCCAATCGACGAATTTATCGGTGGTTTCAACATCGGTGAGTGAGCGAACGAACATGTGGCCCTCCTATTGTGAGTAAATCTTGTTGGTTTGCGATATCAGCCAGATGAGCTCAGAGAGTGAGCATTCATAACTCTCTTGTTTTTGGGCTTCCTTAGCTTAGTTTGAGAGGATGACCGTAACCGCCGAGTCGCGCAAATAATCCTTTCTCACCAATCATGTAAATATTTCTAACAATGAAACTTCCACCCCTTTCCGCACTGAAATCTTTTGAGGCGGCAGCACGGCTGTTGTCTTTTTCCAAGGCTGGAGACGAGCTTTTCGTGACGCACGCCGCAATCAGCCATCAGATCCGCAAGCTTGAGGAGTGGTTCGGCGCAAAGCTCTTTGTCCGCCGGGGACGCAGTGTGAAGCTGACTCCTGCAGGCGAAATGTTGTTTCGGCAAATCTCGCCGGCACTGGCTGAGATCACAGAGGCCTGCAGTCGGGTCAAAGCCTTGGGAGGAAAAGACACGCTCTCGGTTGGTTGCATTCCTTCGATTGCCAGCCGCTGGCTGGTGCCCAATCTAAATGCATTCACGGCGAACCACCCCGATATGGAGGTGAAAGTCCTTTATGCGACGGCGGATGAAAAGCTCGCTGATGGCGATCTCGATGTGCTGATCACCACCGGCGCGGAGCGCGTGCCCGGCGTGACCTCGGCGAAACTGTTTTCCAGAGTCACGAAACCGGTCTGCAGCCCGGCCTTTGCCGATGCCTATTGTCCGCTTGACACCCCGGCCCAGATTGCCGCCGCTCCGCTGCTACATGATGAAAACCGGGAAGGCTGGCGGCAATGGTTCCAGACTGCCGGGGTTCCGTGGATGGCAGAAGATAGCGGGGTGGTCTATCAGGACTTCAACTTGCTGGCCACGGCCGTCATTGCCGGTCACGGCGTCGCCCTTTGTCCGGTCGAAGTCTTTCGAATGGAAGTCGCCAGAGGCGACCTGATTGTGCTCTCGGATATCGCTGCAAATGCTAATGCGGCGTATTTCGCGAGCTATCATGAAAAAGCAAAGGCCGCGGTCACGGATTTCGTCCAGTGGTTTACGGGCTTCGCAAGAATGGGGGAACTCGAGGATCTGGCGAATGCCCGCCCACCCACGAACGACCGATAAGTTGCATTGCATTGTCAGAGGAAACTGGCTTGAGACGGGCTGGGCGGTCACTAGCCTCGCGGGATGACTAAACACTCACCGTTTCGCTACTTCAAGATCAGTCCCGAGATCATCCGTCTTGCTGTGATGTTGTACGTCCGTTTCCCTCTGTCGCTTCGTAATGTGGAGGATCTCCTGCACGAGCGCGGTGTCGATGTCAGCCATGAAGCGGTTCGATACTGGTGGTACCGGTTTGGTCCGGTGTTCGCATCTGAGATCAGAAAACGGCGCATTTCCGGCATGAAGTCGAGCCAGTGGCGCTGGCATCTCGACGAGATGTTCGTGAAGATCAACGGCGAGCGGCACTATCTGTGGCGTGCTGTAGATCACGAAGGTGAGGTGCTTGAAAGTTTTGTTACCAAGAGCCGGGACAAGAAAGCACATTGAAATTCCTAAGAAAAGCAATGCGAAAGCATGGTCGACCCAATGCGATTGTCACCGATAGGCTACGGTCCTACGGGGCGGCGCTGAAGGAGCTTGGGGCTGCGGATATTCAGGAAGCTGGGCGCTGGTTGAAAAATCGCGTTGAGAACTCACATCTCCCGTTTCGACGACGAGAACGGGCCGTGCTACGCTTTCGGCGCGTGCGAAGTTTGCAGAAATTCGCCGCCGTCCACGCCTCAGTCTACAACCTGTTCAATTCGGAGCGCCGCCTCTACTCCCGAGAAATTTCAAGCTTAACCGCGCCGCTGCTCTTGCCGAGTGGCGCCAACTCGGAGCGGCTAAAGGGCAGTGTCACTGTCCTTGTGGAGATTGGTTCGCATCTGTCTGACAGCCCCCCTTGGTCAGCGTGAATAGGTAATCTTGCCTTCGCAGATCGTTGCCAACGGGGCGGCTTGTTTCAGGTCCTCTGGGTCCAGTTCAGAGAGATCTCTGTCAAGAATGCTGACATCGGCCATATAACCCGGTTTCAGAACGCCTTTGCGGTGCTCGTTGAACTCGACCCAGGCGTTGTCGCGGGTGTAGGAGGCGAGCGTGTCGATCAGGCTCTGGCTCTGGTTTTGCCAGAGTCCGCCAAGCTGATGGGGGCTCATTGCGGCGGCAAGCGACGGCATCACGTCGATCGGCACGATCGGCCAGTCGGTGGAAAAACACACACGAGCACCGCTGGCGCGGATCTTGCGCCAGGCAAAGGCGTATTCGACCTGATCTTCGCGCAGGATGTCGCCGGGTGTGTGGGCCGGGAACAGCCCGGCGACCGGCGAATGCAGCGGCTGTAGCGAGGCCACCACGCCGAGTTCGGCCAACCGAGGAAGTTCCGCTGGGTCAATCACCTCAATATGCTCAATCCTGTGCCGGGAATCGCGCGCACCATTGGTATTCTGCGCGGCCTCATAGCCGTCGAGTACCCGGCGCACGGCGCCGTCTCCGATCGCGTGGACGCTCATCTGCAGGCCCATGGCGTCGGCGCGGGTACAGATCTCGTTGAATTGCTCGCCCCCAAACAGAGCGTCGCCATAGCTTTCCGGCCGTCCGGGATAGGGCTGCAGGACGAAGGCGGTGTAGCTGTCCAGAACTCCATCCATGAACATTTTGACCCGCCCCGACCAGACCTTGTCGGAGTTGAAGCGCCGCCGCATTTCATCGGCTTCCTGCAGCCGGTCTATCGGATCGAAGTTCTTCAAATGTAACGGCACCTGAACACGGCAGGGCAGGCGGCCTTCCTCATCCAGTTCCTGCAGCAGTTCGAGCTGGTAGAAATTGCCGTCCATGTTATGAAGCCCAGTGATGCCGTTGCGGGCGCAATGACTAAGACCGCGCACCAGGATCTCCTTGTCGTAGGCGCGTTCCTCGGCGGTCGCGGGCGGCTCGGGATCGCCGCCGGTCACATAGCCAACGAAATCACGCCCTCCCAACGCCGACAGGCGCTGCACATGGCAGAAAGCCCCGATTTCATTAAGCTGGCCAGTGGCGGTGCCGTCCTCTGCCATGACGATCTCGCTGCCTTCGGCAACTTCGGCGCCGTGCAGAATGCTGGCCTTCTCCAAAGCGGTGGTATTGGCCCAGACCGTGTGGTAATCGGCGGCCATCAGCGCCAGCGGCCGATCGGGCAGGATCCGGTCGAGATCCTGACGCGTGGTCTGCCGGTCCTTGCCGAGGACGCTGTAAGAGGCCGAGGTGGCGAAGATCAGTGGATCATCCGGCCGGCCCGCGGCATAGCTGCGCACCGCGTCACGAAGCGCATTGAAGCCCTTCAGCCCTTGCAAATCCAGCAGATCGAGCCCCGTCGATCCCCAGAATAGATGCACATGGCTATCAATGAACCCTGGCAGCACCGTGCCGCCGATGGCATCGATAATCCGGGTCTGGTTTCCGGCCAGATCGCGGATCTCATCGTTGCTTCCCACCGCAGTGATACGTCCGCCACCGATCGCCATCGCCTCAGCTGTGGGATTGTCTGGATCGAATGTTGTCAGGTTGCCGTTCAGGATCACGATGTCGGCTGCGTTGGTCATCAGTTTTTTTCCGTATTCAGGCGTTTAGTGCCCGGCGCAGCCCAAGGGGCGGGCCGCGCCGTCCTAGCGCACGTCGCGCGATTTCTAGAGCGGATCCAATCAGTCGTTGGCGTTCCGCATTGCGTTCATGACATCCAGGGCGAGGGTGTCGCTGAAGATCACGTGCCGGATCATCAGGTCCCGCGCCAGATCTCCCTTGGCCTCCAGAACCGCCTCGCAGATTGCCACATGGTCGTTTGCAGACCGCTGCGGTTCTCCGGGCAGATTGTGGCGGGCGCTGAGATAGCCGATCAACCGGTTTCCGACCTGATAGGTGACTTCCTCGAGATGCTGGTTCCCCGCGGCCTCGACCAAGGCGGTATGGAAGGCTAAGTTGACGTCGTAGTAGCTGTCGTGCGGCTGTTCCTTGCCATTGGCATGATCGAGGCAGGCCTGGGTTGCCTGTTGCAGGATCTCGGCCTGCGCCGTATTGATCCGTCTCGCCGCCCGATAGACCACCGCGCCTTCGATTTCGGCAAGCACCTCGATCATCTTCATAAGGCCTTCCAGATCCAGTGACGTGATGCGCGCGCCGCCGCGCGGGATCCGTTGCACGATGCCGGTTGCCTCGAGCGAAATCAGCGCTTCGCGCACCGGCGTGCCGGACAGGCTCAGCCTTTCCCGAAGGTCGGTTTCGTCGATTCGGTCACCGGGCATCAGCTCGCGGCTCCGGACTCGCCCTAGAATGTCGTCGCGTACCTGATCCGCTTGTGCCCCCATCGTGCGCTCCTGTTTCTCCTTTTAATCTATATGTTTACTGAAGTAACACACGGAAGACTTGGTGTAAAAATGTAAATAAAATAGTCGAAAATATAAAAAACTTGACACAAAATGCATCAAGGGGCAGCATTTTCTGCACCAAGGGAGGAAGCGTCTTGAAACATGTGTCGAAAGTTCTTTCTGAGATGTTCCGGTCTTGGGCCGGATATCTGGTCACGGCGCTGCTGTTTGCGCAGATCGTCATCGTCGCGCTCCGCTATGTGTTCGCGCTGGGATGGCCGTGGGCTCTGGACCTATTGGTGTATCTGTTTTTCTTGTCGGTCCTGCTGCCGGGGCTTTGGGTCCTGACCAGCAATGTCAGCGTCCGAGTCGATGTGTTTTACTCCGGATTCGGCAAGACGAGGCGCCGCGGTATCGACCGGTTTTCGCTTCTGTTTCTTCTGTTCCCGGCCATGGCCTATTCCGCGTGGGCCTCGCTCGGGACCACGCTCAACTCATGGAGGGTCCTGGAATCTTCACCGACCTTCGGCGGTCTGCCTGGCTATTTCCTGCTGAAGACGGCCCTGACCCTATACTTCACCATATTTGCCGTGACCGCGCTGATCCTGGCCCTCCGCAAACAGCCCTATGCCAACGAGGACGCGTCATGAGCCACGAATTCCTTCTTATACTGCTGGGCATCTTCCTGTTCGGTGGCATCCTGAGCGGTGCACCCGTCAGCTTCGTGCTCATCGGCGCGCCTACCCTGATCGCCTTCCTCGGCGCCGCGACCGGCGGTTTCGACTTGGCCTTCATCGACGCATTTCCGTCGCGCGTGTTCGGGCTGTTGACCAATCCGATTCTGCTGTCGGTCCCATTGTTTGTGGTGATGGGCGGTCTGTTGGAGAAATCCGATATCGCCAAGCGCATGATGCTGACGGCCGGTGCGCTGTTCGGCGAGCGTCGCGGCGGTTTGGCTTATGCGGTGATCATCGTTGGCGCGCTGCTGGCGGCCTCGACCGGGGTCATTGCGGCCACAATCTTCATGCTGGGCATGATCGCGCTGCCGGCCATGCTGGAAGCCAAATATTCTCCCCGATTGGCGACGGGGGTCATCTGTTCATCGGGTTCGCTCGGGCAGATCATACCCCCGTCGATCCTTTTGATCCTGCTCGCGGATCAGATCTCGGCTGCCTACCAGACCGGCCGCCGTGCCGCCGGGGATTTCGCCGCGGACCCGGTGTCGGTCGGTGACCTGTTTGCCGGCGCGCTGCTGCCCGGCCTGATGCTGGTGGGGTTGTATCTGATTTATGTGTTCGTCATCTCGAAGGTGAAGCCGGACGATTGTCCGCCGATCTCGGCCGAGAACGACAGCACCGGTCTGGTGCACAAACTGAAAAAGGGCGAGGTCATGCAAGCCCTGGTCGCTCCGCTGGCGCTCATCTTGCTAGTGCTCGGTTCCATTCTCGGCGGCATCGCCACGCCGACCGAAAGTGCGGCACTTGGTGCGGCGGGTGCG
The DNA here is from genome assembly GCF_040704725.1 of Leisingera sp. JC11. Classification (NCBI taxonomy): domain Bacteria; kingdom Pseudomonadati; phylum Pseudomonadota; class Alphaproteobacteria; order Rhodobacterales; family Roseobacteraceae; genus Leisingera; species Leisingera sp. JC11. The sequence goes on along the minus strand of NZ_JBFCVS010000030.1, from coordinate 31,186 downwards.
CTGATCATGGTAGCTACCGACAGCAGTGAAGCTTCCGGCTGGCGCCGCAAGATTTTTGTTCTGTTGTTCCCGGCGGCGTTCCTGCTGGTGGTCGTAAAGGCGCTTGGCGGTGCCAATGCATCGCCCATTCTGTTGGCGCTCGGTGCCGTAGCCTTTGCGGTTTTTGTCGGCGGCGTGCTGCTTGCCATGTGGCAGGAGATCGCAAACGGGCATCTGGAGCCCGTGGCCCGCGAAACCGCGTCGATGGTGTCGATGCTGATGCTGATCATCCTGGGCGCGATCATGCTGTCGCTGGTGTTCCGGGGGCTGGGCGGTGACGAGATGGTCACCGAGTTCCTGACCGGCCTGCCCGGCGGCACGACGACGGCGCTCTTGGCGGTGATGGTGGTGATCTTCTTCCTTGGTTTCGTGATCGAATATGTCGAGATTATCTTCATCGTGGTCCCGGTCGCCGGTCCGCCGCTCTTTGCCGCGGGTGTCGATCCGGTGTGGCTGGCGATCCTCATCAGCATGAACCTGCAGATGAGCTTCCTGACACCGCCCTTCGGCTACGCGCTCTTCTACTTCCGCTCGGTGGCCCCGCAATCGCTGACCACCCGCGAAATCTACGCGTCGATCATTCCCTTCATCCTGATCCAGATGGTTGCCTTGGGGCTGGTTGCTAGCTTCCCAGCCATCGCCACCTGGCTGCCGAATGTCATTTATAACTAAGTCAATCACCGTAGGAGGAAACCCAATGGACAGACGCAAATTCCTAGTTGCAGGAGCAGCTGCCCCCGCAACTCTGGCCGCTCCGACCATAGCCCGGGCCGAAGCCAAGCATCACTGGAAGCTGGTCACTTCGCTTCCCAAAACCCTGCCGGGGGCAGGTGAATCGTCGCTGCGCTGGGCCGAACGGATCACCCAGATGTCGGGCGGCGAGCTGAAAATCGACGTTTTCGGCGGCGGCGAGTTGGTACCGGCCTTCGGCACCCAGGAGGCGGTCGAAAACGGCACGGCTCAGGTCTATCACGGGTCCGGATCGTGGTTTGCCGGGCGGCATCTCGCCCATTCCTTCTTCACCTCCGCACCTTTCGGAGCCACGCCCGACGAAATGCACTCCTGGATGTACTATGGCGGCGGTCAGGAGCTCTTGAACGAGTTCACCAACCCGCGCGGGCTGCAGATCTTTCTTGGCGGCGGAACCAGCGTCCAGTCCGCCGGCTGGTTCAAGAAAGAGATCAACTCGCTTGACGACATCCAGGGCCTGAACTTCCGCATCACCGGCTTCGGTGCCAAGGTTATGAACAAGATCGGCATGAATGCCGCCGCGGTCCCCCCGGGCGAGATTTTCCCATCGCTGCAATCGGGTACGCTGGATGGCGCCGAATGGGTCGGGCCGTTCAACGACCTGGCTTTCGGTTTCCACAAGGTCATGACCCACATGTACACGCCGAGCTTTGCCGACATCTATGGCGGTATCGAATACGGTATCAACCTGGACGCCTGGAACGCGCTGTCGGACGATCTGAAAACCATGATCGAAACCGCATCGGAAGCGGAGGCCAACCGCAACACGTCATTCTATCTGAAGGCCAACATGGATGCTCTGGACAAACTGCGCGAAGTTGAGGGCCTAACCATAGGCACGCTGCCGGACGACATTTTGCAAGCCGCCAGCGCAGCCTCGAAAGAGGTGATGGACGAGGTCGCCGCCAGCGACGAATTCATCGGCCGTCTGATGGACAGTTACTACGGCTTCGTTGCCAAGGCTTCGTCGTACAAGCAGCTTTACGAAGTTCCGCTCAGCGCGGCCCGCGAAAATCACTTCGGCTAATCCCGAAGTCCCGTCCGGGTGTCACTGGGCACCCGGCTGCCTTTTTTTCTGAGAGGATGACCATGCCGGATTCGCAGCACACCCCGTTCACCGGACCGGAGCTTTGCCGGCTGGAGGCGCATGAGGTCGTGACGCTTCTGAAAAAGGGAGAAGTGTCGTCCAGAGAGCTGCTGGATGCGGCCTTCGAGCGGATTGAGGCCGTCAGGCCGTCGATCAACGCCACCACGGTCACCTGCAAAGAGCGCGCCTATGAGGCGGTCGACAATCTGGACGACAGCGAGAATGACAACCCGGGCTGGCTTGCCGGCCTGCCGATCGGCATCAAGGATCTGACCCCTGTTGCCGGGGTCCGCACCACCTTCGGCACCAAAGGGCTCGCCGATCTTGTGCCGAAAGAGAGCGACCCGCTGGTCGAACGTCTAGAGGCTCGTGGCGGGATCGTGGTGGGCAAAACCAACACGCCGGAATTCGGCGCTGGCGGAAACACCTTCAACGATGTCTTTGGCCCAACCCGGAACCCTTGGGACACCAAATTGAACGCGGGCGGGTCGTCCGGCGGAGCGGCCGCATCTCTGGCGGCCGGGGAAACATGGCTGAGCCACGGCTCCGATCACGGTGGCAGCCTACGTACCCCGGCGGCCTTCTGCGGCATCGTCGGCTTGCGTCCCAGCCCCGGCCGCGCCGGCGGGGCCTCGAAGGATGCGGGGTATTTCATCGAAGGGGTTCAGGGCCCGATGGCGCGTTCGGTGCGCGACTGTGCCCTGTTCCTGGATGCGATGGCGGGCTATGAACCGCGCTTCCCGATCTCCTTCTACGCGCCCGAAACATCTTTCCAGAGCGCGGTGCTGCGCGCCGACGGCAAGCTCAGGATCGCCTTCACCTCCGATCTGAACGGCATGTCCCCGGTGGACATGGAGGTCGAAGAGCACTTGCGCGCGGTGTTACGACTGCTGGAGAAGAATGGCGCCACGGTCGAGGAAACCTGCCCGGAACTGCCCGATCTGGAACGCACCTACCACACGCTGCGTGGCATGATGTGGGCGACCATGGCGCGGCGGCTGGATCCGAAGATCCGCCAGCATTTTAAACCGACGCTGGCGCAGAACACTCAGATGGGCGAGGCGCTGACGATGGCCGATGTCTGCGACGCCAACCTCAACCGCTCGACCATCTACAACAACATGGTGGATCTGTTCGGCACCTTTGACGTGCTGGCCCTGCCGACCGTGGGTTGCATGCCGCATCCGCAATCCGAGGAATGGGTGCGCGAGGTCGGCGGGCAGACGCTGAATTTCTACATGGACTGGTTGCGCTTTGCCTTCCTGTCGACCGTGACCGGCCTGCCGGCGATATCGGTGCCGGTCGGGCTTGGCCCCCGCGGTCTGCCGGTGGGTTTGCAGCTGATCGGCAAGCCGCGCGGCGAGGCCGGGCTTCTGGCCGCAGCGCGCGCTGTAGAGATGGCGGTGGGCGGCCCGCTTGGTCCCATCGACCCGAATGTAACGCATTGCTGAAGGAAGCGGTATGATGGTACAACGGAGCTTTCTGAGTGACATTCTACGGCGGGTTGCCGGTTCGAAACGACTGGGGCGCGAACCTCAGGAGGATGCAGATGCCGACCTGATTGGTATGTGCCAGAATCTGCTGCACGATCTCGGCGAGGCCTCGGGGCTGGTGACGGCCAAGCGAATTCTGGCGAGATACGCGGACCTCTCGGCGGACGACAAGGCTGCCTTTTTCAAAGGTATTTGCGACAAGTTCGGTGTCGACGATGCCGCGTTGGAGGCTGCCATAGATGCCTGGTCGCCAGGGGATGTGAATGCCGCCCGCGCGGTTCACTTTGCCGCCGAGCCGCGATCGCAGGAATTGATTCGGCATATCAACCGGGTGCCGGGCGCGACGGCGCAGCTGGTGTCGATGCGAGCGGATCTCATTGAGATCATGAATGGGTCCAACGAACTGTCTGGGCTGGACAAGGATTTCCAACATCTGTTTTCCTCCTGGTTCAACCGCGGGTTCCTCGAGATCCGCCGGATCGACTGGTCGACACCGGCTGAGATTCTGGAAAAAATCATCGCATACGAGGCGGTGCACGAAATCGCAGGCTGGGACGATCTGCGCCAGCGTGTGGGCGACCCGGACCGGCGGCTGTTCGCCTATTTCCATCCGGCGATGCCCTCGGAACCGCTGATCTTTGTCGAAGTGGCACTCACCGAGGATATCCCCGGCGCAATTGCGCCGATCCTCAGCAGTGAACGGGACCGGATCGAGCCGGATCAGGCGAAAACCGCCGTGTTCTATTCGATCTCGAACTGCCAGAAAGGTCTGCGCGGCATTTCCTTCGGCAATTTCCTGATCAAGCAGGTCGTGGTGGAGCTGCAGCGCGAACTGCCGGATCTCACCACCTTCGTCACCCTGTCGCCGGTCCCGGCGCTGCGTAAATGGGCCGTCAAGGCGGCAGAAGCCGAAGGCCCGCTGCTGAGTGGGGACGACCGCGCCGCGATCGCCGCTCTGGGCGAGGACGGCGCACGGACGCCTGAATTCGTATCCCGGCTGGCCGCGCGCTACCTGACCCGGGCCAAGCGCGGCAAGGGCACGGTCTACGACCCGGTTGCCCATTTCCACCTGGGCAATGGCGCAGTGTTGCACAAGGTCCACGCGGAAGCGGATCTGAGCCCTCGCGGTCTGAGCAACTCCTGGGGGGTCATGGTGAACTACCTCTATGACGGTGACCAGATCGAAACCCATCATCAGGCCTATGCCACCGAGCGCAGCATTGCCGCGTCACCCGAGGTGCGCGCGCTGGCCGGAGAGTGAAAGGAAAACAGCCATGTATGACGCCAACTATCTCGCTTCCCGCCTGCGCGGCGCCAGAGTCGGTGCCGAAGACGCGCCGTTCCTGCGCAACCACCAGACCGGCGAGACCGTGAGTTATGGCGCGTTCTTCGCCAATGCCGAAAAAATGGCGGCGGTGCTCATTGCGGGTGGATTGGAGCCGGGCGACCGGGTGGCGGTGCAGGCTCCCAAGACGCAGGCCATGCTGGAGCTCTATGTGGGTACGGTGCTGGCTGGCGGTGTCTTCCTGCCGCTCAACACCGCATATACCGCTGCAGAACTCAGCTATTTCCTGGGTGATGCCTCCCCGCGGGTGCTAGTCTGCGATCCCCAACGGCAGGAGGAGTTGGCGCCGATCGCCGCCGATTGCGGTGTTGCCGAGGTTCTGACCATCGCGGCGGATGAAACCGGTACCTTGGTCGAGCGGCGCGATGCCCAATCTGCCGGGTTCGAGCCGGTGGCGCGTGAGGCGGACGACCTGGCGGCGATCCTTTACACTTCGGGTACGACAGGACGATCCAAAGGGGCCATGCTGACCCACCGGGGCTTGGCCTCGAACTCAGAAACGTTGAAGAAGTATTGGCATTTCACCAAGGATGACGTGCTCATCCACGCCTTGCCGATCTTCCACACACACGGCTTGTTCGTGGCATCGAACATCACCCTGATGGCCGGATCGTCTTGCATCTTCATGGCCGGTTTCGATGCCGACGCCATTCTCGGCTACATGCCTGAAGCGACCGTATTGATGGGTGTCCCGACCTTCTATGTGCGTCTGGCCCAAATGGACGGACTGGCCGAGGCTGCTAAGGGCATGCGCCTCTTCATATCGGGTTCCGCCCCGCTGCTGGCCGAAACCCACGACCGCTGGCGCGCGATCACGGGCCATTCAATCCTCGAACGCTATGGCATGACTGAGACCAACATGAACACCTCGAACCCCTATGAGGGTGATCGCCGCGCCGGCTCTGTGGGCTTTCCGCTGCCCGGAATCGAAGTGATCGTGACCGATCCCTCCAGCGGCAGGGAATTGCCACAGGGCGAGATCGGTGTCCTGGAAGTGCGTGGCCCCAACGTCTTCAGCGGTTACTGGCAGATGCCGGAGAAAACCGCTGAGGAACTGCGCGAAAACGGCTATTTCGTTACCGGCGATCTTGGCCGTATCGACGAGGATGGCTATGTCCATATCGTCGGCCGCAGCAAGGATCTGATCATCACCGGCGGTTACAACGTCTACCCCAAGGAGATCGAGCTTCTGATCGACGACCTGCCCGGCGTTAACGAAAGCGCGGTAATCGGCTTGCCGCACCCGGATTTTGGAGAAGGCGTGGTGGCCGTGGTCGTGCCAGAACCCGGCGCCGAGCTGAACGAAGAGCAGATACGTGCTGGTATCGCTCCCGATCTGGCGAAGTTCAAGCAACCCAAGAAGGTGATTATCGTCGGCGAACTGCCCCGCAATTCCATGGGCAAGGTCCAGAAGAAAGCGCTTCGGGAAGATTATAGCGATCTGTTCTCGTGATGGTGTAGAGGCCATCTCGCTATCCTCAAGCGAGCGGGCCTGTTGACCTGTCAAAGTGACTGACCGTCTTCTGCGTATTGATAGGCATCTTAAATAAAATGCACCGCGGTCCAAGCTGGGGTGCCGGTTGATACAGTGCAGCGCTGTCCAAGGCCGATTGTCGCTTGCTGGGAACGGATCTTGCAGAAGATTGGAAGGATAACAAAGATGAGAATGGTCAAGGTCGCGGCAACGCAAATGGCCTGCAGCAACGATACTGCCGAAAACGTTAAGAATGGCGAGAGGCTCATTCGGAAGGCGGCAGCGCAGGGCGCAAACATCATCTTGTTGCAGGAACTGTTCGAGGGACCGTACTTCTGCCAGGATGAGACGCCAGAGGACCTCGACCGTGCCCAACCTGTCGAAGGTCACCCCTCCATCACGCGTTTGCAGTCAGTCGCACGAGAACTCGGCGTTGTACTGCCGGTTTCGTTCTACGAGCGGGCAGGCCAGGCACGCTTCAATTCCATCGCCATTATTGATGCCGATGGCGCCAACCTCGGTGTTTACCGCAAGAGCCATATCCCGCACGGGTCTGGCTATCAGGAAAAATACTACTTCTCTCCGGGCGACACCGGCTTCCGGATCTGGGACACCGCCTTCGGGCGCATTGGCGTTGGCATCTGCTGGGATCAGTGGTTCCCTGAAACCGCGCGCTCGATGGCACTCATGGGGGCGGAGCTTCTGTTTTTTCCGACGGCCATTGGTTCCGAGCTCATCGACTCCGCTTGGGACACAGCACCCCACTGGCAACGCGTGCAGCAAGGCCATGCAGGCGCCAACCTTGTTCCGCTAATTGCGTCGAATAGGATCGGAACCGAAACTGGCTACAATGGAACCGAGATGACTTTCTACGGTTCTTCCTTCATTGCCAATGAGTTCGGCGAGAAAGTCGTCGAGGCAGGACGAACAGGAGAAGCCGTCTTGGTTCACGAATTCGATCTGGATGCTATAGCCCAGCACCGCAGTTACTGGGGTGTATTCCGGGACCGCCGCCCCGAGCACTACGGCGCCATCGCGACATTGGACGGAAAGCTCTGATCGCCTGTGTACGCTGGTGGATCAGAAGCTCCCGAACCCGAAAGGCTGCCGCGGGCACTGTCAAAGGAAACGGGCTTGAGGCGGGCAGGGCGGTTTCGTAGCGTCCGGCCATGATCAAACGCTGCCCATTTCGCTACTTCCGGACCAGCCCGGAGATCATCCGCCTTGCGGTGATGATGTACATCCGGTTTTCGCTTTCGCTTCGGAATGTCGAGGATCTCTTGCATGAGCGTGGCATCGACGTGAGCCACGAAACCGTGCGGTTCTGGTGGCAGCGGTTCGGGCCGAAGTTTGCTGCCGAAATCCGCAAGAAACGCGTTCAACACATGCGCGCCTACTCCAACTGGCGATGGCACCTGGACGAGATGTTCGTGAAGATCAATGGCGAGCAGCACTACCTGTGGCGGGCCGTGGACCACGAGGGCGAGGTCCTGGAAAGCTTCGTGACGAAGGCACGCGACAAGAAATCCGCATTGAAATTCTTGAAGAAATCAATGAAGTGCTACGGTCGGCCGCAGACCATTGTGACCGATAAGCTTCGGTCCTACGGCGCGGCAATGAAGGACATCGGCAATGTCGGCAGGCAGGAAACCGGCCGATGGCTGAACAATCGGGCCGAGAATTCGCACCTGCCGTTCCGACGACGAGAGAGGGCGATGCTGCGTTTCCAGCGAATGCGACGTTTGCAGAAATTCGCCGCCGTCCACGTCTCAGTCTACAACCTGTTCAATTCGGAGCGCAGCCTCTACTCCCGAGAAGACTTCAAGCTTAACCGCGCCGCTGCTCTCGCCGAGTGGCGCCATCTCGGCGTCGCATAAAGGGCAGCGTCACTGTCCTTGTGGAGATTGGTTCGCATCTGCCTGACAGCACCCTTAACTGGGACTTCTAGCCTGCCCCGGATTTCGGGCATATGGGAAGACTGTGAAGAAAATTGTGTGAACCGATCATCCGGCTGGACGGGACACGAGCCTTGTAGACGGCCTACGCGCCGCTTACCCGCTGAAGCATCTCGCTCATCTGTTCCCGCATGACGAATTTTTGTGGCTTACCGGTTACCGTCATTGGCAGATCCGAAACGATGCGGACATGTTTGGGGATCTTGAAGTGCGCGATTTGGCCTTTGCAGAAATCGCGTAGCTCTTCACCGGTAAGCTCCTGGCCCGGCTTGGCGATCGCCCAGGCGCAGATTTCTTCGCCGAATTTCTCGTCCGGGATGCCGAAGACCTGTACCTCGCTGACCTTGGGGTGATGAAACAGGAATTCTTCGATCTCGCGCGGATAGATGTTCTCCCCGCCGCGGATAATCATATCCTTCACCCGTCCAACAATGGCGCAGAAACCGTCCTCGTCGAAAGTTGCCAAATCGCCAGTATGCATCCAGCCATCGACAATGCTGTCCTCCGAGGCCCTGTCGTCGCCCCAATAACCGATCATCACCGAATAGCCGCGGGTGCAAAGTTCGCCCTTATCGCCAACGGGCACGGTTTCGCCGTTTTTGCCGATGATCTTGACTTCAAGATGCGGGTGCACGCGGCCCACGGTTTCACAGCGCTTGTCAGCGGGGTCGTCAGTGAAGCTCTGGAACGACACCGGCGAGGTTTCGGTCATGCCATAGCAGATTGTGACCTCGCGCATGTTCATCTCGTCATAAACCCGGTGCATGACATCGATAGGGCAGGGTGAGCCAGCCATGATGCCCGTCCGCAAGCTGGAAAGATCGCGTTTGCAGGTGTCGAGCTCTTGCAGCATGGCCACGAACATGGTCGGCACCCCGTAAAGCGCGGTGCCACGCTCGGCTTCGATCACATCCAGCGTCTGGGCAGGGTCGAATGCCTCGCCGGGGAAGATCATCGCCGCACCCTTGCTCACGCAACCCAGAACACCCATGACCATGCCGAAGCAGTGGTAGAGCGGCACCGGAATTGTCAGCCGGTCGACTTCGGTCAGATTGATCCGGTCGGTCACGAAACGGGCGTTGTTGACGATGTTGAAATGCGACAGCGTGGCGCCCTTGGGCATACCTGTGGTTCCCGATGTGAACTGGATGTTGATCGGATCTTTGGACTTCAGCCTTGACTCTATTCCGTCCAACGCGGCGAGTTCATCGGTTCCGCCCATATCGCAGAGCGTCTCGAAGGGCAGAATGCCCGGGCTCGGGTCGGATTCCATGATTACTACATGGCGCAGATCGGGCAGCTTCGCCGCCTGCAGGCCACCGGCTCCGGATCCGGATAGCTCCGGTGCCAGAGTTTGAATCATACCCAGATAATCCGAAGATTTGAACGACTTGGCGGCGATCAGCGCCTTGCAGCCCACCTTGTTCAGCGCATATTCTAGCTCGGCCAGACGGTAGGCTGGGTTGATATTGACCAGAACCAGCCCGATCCGGGCCGTCGCGAACTGGGTCAACACCCATTCAAACCGGTTGGGCGACCAGATTCCAACGCGGTCTCCCTTCTCCAGGCCTAGCGCCAGAAGCCCGGCCGCGAGGCGATCCACCTCATTGGCGAAATCCAGATAACTGAGCCGGATGCCACTCTCGGCGTAGACAATCGCATCCCGTTCCCCGTGCCGGCCGACCGTGTCGCGCAACATTTGCGGGATTGTGATATTCGCCAATTCGGGTTTAAGCGGCCCTTTGACATGCGACTTGCCGTCGATGGGGGCGGTGGATGCGCGGGACACGGATTCCATGACTGTCTCCTTTACCGGTTGCCGGACCGCTTGGAAAGCGGCCCGGCTGCTTTGGCGTGCCAGTGGGAGGATCGGAACACGCCGGAGAGTTATTGAGTGGCACCGGTAGGGCCGGAGCCAGCCCGGGGCTCAACCGCGGGCGACGTTGATGACCTGCATCTGGGTGTATTCGGCCAGTCCCTCGACCGACTGTTCGACACCCAGACCGGAGCCTTTAAACCCGGCCATCGGAATATGAGGCCCGATGTTGAGCTGCTGATTCACCCACATTGTACCGGATTCGATCCGCCCGGCGATATCAACGGCCTTGCCGACATCCGACGAGTGTACAGAACCGCCCAGACCGTAATCGGAATTGTTGGCGCGGGAGATCACATCATCGACGTCGTTGAAGCTGATCACCGGCAGGATCGGACCAAACTGCTCCTCGTCGACGATTTTCTGACCGTCCTTCACGTTGCGCACAATGGTCGGCTTGATGAAATAACCCGGGCCCTCAGACGCTTCGCCGCCAGCAATGATCTGGCCGTTGGCGCGGGCGTCTTCGAGATAGCCCTTGACCTTCTCGTACTGTTCCTTGTTCTGGATCGGTCCGACTGTGGTGCCCTGCTTCAATCCATCGTCAACCACCGCTTGGGAAGCAATCCCGGCCAGCGCGTCGCACATCTCATCATAGATGTCTTCATGCACATAGGCGCGCTTGACCGCCAGACAGACCTGGCCAGCGTTCAGGAACGCGCCCCCATAGACCTTCTCGGCGGCCTGTTTGACGTCAACATCCGGCAACACAATGGCCGGGTCGTTGCCGCCCATTTCCAGCGTCACGCGCTTCATTGTGTCGGCAGCAATTGCCATGATGCGCTTACCGGTTTCGGACGAGCCGGTGAACCCGATCTTTGCCACATCCGGGTGCTGCGTCAGTTGCGGCCCCAGGTCGTTGTTGTCGGTGACGATATTGACCAGGCCGGCGGGGAAGATGCGGGCGCAGATTTCACCCAGCTTCAGTGCAGTCACGGGCGTGGTGGGAGCAGGTTTCAGCACGATGGCATTTCCCGCCATCAGGGCCGGGCCGATCTTCCAGCAACACAGCAGCAGTGGGAAGTTCCAGGCGATGATTCCGGCTACCACGCCCAGCGGTTTGTGCCGCGTTTCGACGCGGAAATCGGCATCGTCCTGGATCACTCGGTCGGGCAGTTCCAGCGTCGCGGTGTGGCCCAGATAACCTTGACTCCATTCCACTTCGCCTAAGGCTTCAGGAAGCGGCTTGCCCTGTTCCTGGGTGATCAGACGACCATAGGTTTCGGCCTCTTCACCGATGGCGGCGGCCAGCTCTTCGATCTTAGAACGGCGTTGGGCCATGGTGGTTTTGGCCCATTCCACCTGCGCGGCCTTGGCAGCGGCCACGGCTTCGTTCAACTGCGCTTCGGTCGCGTGCGGTACGCGGGCAAAAGACTGTTCGGTGGCGGGGTTGACGACGTCGAGCATCCGCTCGCCCGCAACCAACTCGCCGTTGATCAGCATTCGATAGTCCATGATTTCCTCCCCTAGGGTCCGGCCATGTGCCGGCATCGCGTGGAAGTTTGCCTCAGGGTTGCCCTTGCGGTCTTGGAGTCTGGCGCCAAAGATTTTGCAAATTGCGCCGAAAAAATCGTGTGATTTCAATTCAATCTAAGTTTTTTTGCGGTGTGGCACAGGAATGCGTGCGGCGAGCTGCCCTAGCGGCATTGTCAGAGGAAACTGGCTTGAGAGGGGCTGGGCGGTCACATAGCCTCGCGGGATGACTAAACACTCACCATTTCGCTACTTCAAAACCAGTCCCGAGATCATCCGTCTTGCTGTGAGGTTGTACGTCCGTTTCCCTCTGTCGCTTCGCAATGTGGAGGATCTCCTGCACGAGCGCGGTGTCGATGTCAGCCACGAAGCGGTTCGATACTGGTGGCACCGGTTTGGTCCGGTGTTCGCATCTGAGATCAGAAAACGGCGCATTTCCGGCATGAAGTCGAGCCAGTGGCGCTGGCACCTGGATGAGATGTTTGTGAAGATTAACGGCGAGCGGCACTATCTGTGGCGTGCTGTAGATCACGAAGGTGAGGTGCTTGAAAGTTTTGTTGCCAAGACCCGGGACAAGAAAGCAGCATTGAAATTCCTAAGAAAAGCAATGCGAAAGCATGGTCGACCCAATGCGATTGTCACCGATAGGCTACGCTCCTACGGGGCGGCGCTGAAGGAACTTGGGGCTGCGGATATTCAGGAAGCTGGGCGCTGGTTGAATAATCGCGTTGAGAACTCACATCTCCCGTTTCGACGACGAGAACGGGCCATGCTGCGCTTTCGGCGCGTGCGAAGTTTGCAGAAATTCGCCGCCGTCCATGCTTCAGTCTACAACCTCTTCAATTCGGAGCGCAGCCTCTACTCCAGGCCAAACTTTAAGCTTAACAGTACCGCTGCTCTCTCCGAATGGCGCGGTCTCTGCGCGGAATAAGGGCAGCCATACTGTCCTTCCAGAGACGAGTTCGAATTAGTCTGCCAGCACCGCCATAATCCCTGATCAGCACCTGAATGTAAGCTGTGATGCGCGGTGCGCGTTCGTGCGGCACCATTCGGCGAGCTGCATCGGGTTTGAACTAATTGCCAGGCACTTCTTTCTTGCGGTTCGTCCTGCTGCCGCAGGCAACTTGGCAATCTTGATTCGTGTATTTCATAGGAAGTTTCGCCGAAGCGGGAAACAAAGCCGTAATATTTCCGCAATTGTTCGTGAAATGACCGCTAATCCTTTCGGGAAACCGGATGAATGCGGCAAAGGGCAGTTGGCGTGCCCCAAAAATTCCATGTTTCGAAAACGGAAACCTAACCGCTGCTGAACCTGCCATCACAGGGCAGATCCGGCGAGTTTCGCTCCCTTTGAGCAGTGATTTGGGCCAAAAAATGGAAACAGTCAGTAACAATAGGGACCGGATCTGACCGCATTTCGGGAATGGACCGGCGCAATGGGGGGAATTTTAGGCAATTTTTTGGCTTTGTGGCCCGCTGTGCCTAAAGTATGCATGAATCAGCCCATTGGGGGGGCACGTTCTGCGAGCTGCTGGACTGTGGTGGACTGCTAAAATTTAATTCAAGTCTTCGTGCCGCGATGCGCGCACTCCACTGATCCGAAAAGCTTCTGCATTCCGGCTGCGTGCTGCTTGAGCACGCAAACCAGATCGCTTGCGCGGTCTGGCCCTCTGTCTGCGTGGGCTGGTGGTTTTCATAGCGGCATTCCGCGCGGCTGCGCGGCTGCCCGGCTGGTCCGAACGATGGGGCTTGGGTCCAGGCCGGCGAGGAGAGGGTAAAGACAATGAGTGACAATAATCCGAATCCGGAGCTGGACGGAATCGTAGAGGGCACCGCGGGCGACGACCTGATTGACGGGGCTTACACCGGCGACCCCGAAGGCGACATGGTCGACAATGCAGATGCAATCGACCCCTCGGCGGGACCGGATGACGACGTCATTACCGCGGGCAGCGGCAATGACAGTGTCTACGCCGGCTCGGGCAGCGATACCGTGGACGGCGGCAGCGGTGACGACCTGATCCTCGGCGACGGCGTCTCGGGCGTCTATGAGCCGGTGAAGATCACCATCTCCTCGACCAGTGCCACGTTCCAGAACCAGGTCTTTGCCTACACCATCGATCCGCAAACCGGCGAGATCAGCAACATTGTGGTGCTGTCGCAGGACGCTAGCGCGGATGTCGGCCAGACCTACACTTATGACGCGCCAGCAGGCGCAGTGGTCGGCGTCGGGATTATCAGCCCGCAAGGCACCTACTATTCCTCGGGCTACGGCGACAATGCGGATCTGAACCCGGACGGGCTGGACCACACCAAGGGGATCTACGAGTTCCCGGATGGCTCTGTGCAACTCGGTTTCGAGGATCAGCGCCACCTGGGCGACCGGGACTTCAATGACGTCAAACTGATCATTGATCTTGGCGCCTCCGGCACGACGCTCGACACGGCGCACTTCGACTATTCCTCCGATCCGCAGGACCCGGTGGTGCCGGGCGACGACAGCCTGACCGGCGGCGAGGGCGATGACACCATTCTGGGCGGCGGCGGTGATGATACCATCGACGGCGGCGACGGCTCTGATTCCGTGGATGGCGGCGACGGCGACGATGTGATCGACACCTCCAAGGACAGCGGCACGCCGCTGCCGGACCGCGGCTTCCCGGGCTATACCGGCACCGACCCGGATATCCCGTTCATTCCGGCGGATTCGGACCCGTATGATGACATGGAAACCGTTTTCGGCGGTGCAGGAAATGACACCATCTCGACCGGGGATGACGCCGACCTGATCGGCGGCGGCGACGGAATGGACGTGATCGATGGCGGTATCGACGACGATACCATCGATGGCGGCACGGGCGCTGACGTGCTGATTGGCGGCGAGGGCTCCGATATGCTGGCCGGCGGCGGCGGCGATGACACCATCTACGGCGGCCTGGACCCGGCCTTCCCCGACGGCCTGAACATCACCGATGACGGCAGCGACGGCCGTCCCGCGGACCCCGATCCCACCAACGGGATGGACACCATCAACGGCGGATCCGGCAATGACCTGATCTTCGGTCAGGATGACGACGACGTCATCAGCGGCGGTTCGGGCAACGACACCATCGACGCGGGCATCGACGACGACGAGGTGCGCGGCGGCTCCGGCAACGACGTGATCACCGGCGGCCATGGCGCCGACACGCTGCTGGGCGGGGCGGACCGGGATATCTTCATTGGCGGCACTACGGGCGACATCGTTGATGGCGGCTCCGACGGCGATGACTTCGACACTCTCGACCTGCGCGGGTCCGGCCCGTTTGAGCTGACCGGCGTCACCGTCGATCCGGATGGCAACAGCCTGTCGGGCACCGTCAACTTCCTGGACGGCGACGGGGAGGTGACCGGCTCGATGACCTTCGGCGAGATCGAGCAGATCATTCCCTGCTTCACGCCGGGCACGCTGATCGCGACCCCGATGGGCGAGCGCCGGGTCGAGGACCTGCAGGCCGGTGACCGGGTGATCACCCGTGACAACGGCATTCAGGAAATCCGCTGGATCGGCGCCCGCACGCTGGAAGGCGAGGAAATGAAGGGGCGTTCGCATCTTCAGCCGGTGCTGATCCGCCAGGGCGCCCTGGGCAACGGCCTGCCGGAACGGGACATGATGGTCAGCCCCAATCACCGGGTTCTGGTCGCAAACGACAAGACTGCGCTCTACTTCGAGGACCGTGAAGTGCTGGTTGCAGCCAAGCATCTGACCGGTCTGGCGGGCGTCGACGTGGTGGAGGTTTCCAGCGTCACCTACATCCACTTCATGTTCGATCAGCATGAGGTCGTGCTGTCCGACGGGGCCTGGACCGAGAGTTTCCAGCCCGGCGACCAGTCCCTGCGCGGGCTGGACAACGCGCAGCGCAACGAGCTGTTCGAGCTGTTCCCGGATCTGAAGTCGCAAAAGGGCCGTGATGGCTATACCGCGGCGCGCCGGTCCCTGCGCAAACATGAGGCGCATCTGCTTGTGCACTGACAGGTGCAGCTGCCGTCTTGGGGGAGACGGCGGATAAGAGCGAAGCGCAGGAAGGCAGGGTCTTGTGCCCTGCCTTCTCTGCTTTTGCGGTGCGGTTCAGCGGCGGCGCCAGGCGGCCCAGTCTTCGGGCGTGTCCAGATCTGTCAGGGCGTGTCTGCCGGGCAGGGGGACGGTCTGGACCATCTCAGCCTTCAGGATGCCGCGGGCGCCCTGATCGCCCTGCAAGGACTTCAGCGCCTCAAAGCAGCGCTGCGGAAACAGCACCGGGTGGCCCGGGGTGCCGTCCTCAGCCGTGGCGCGCAGGATGGGGCTGTCCGGGCCTTGGAAATGCGCAGCGAGGTGCAGCATGTCCTGCGCCGTGATCTCCGGCATGTCGGCGGGCAGGATCATCACCGCCTCCGTGCCTTCAGGCAGCACCGCGGTGCCGCGGCGGATCGAAGCGGCCATGCCCTCGGCGGCGTCCGGCACCGGTACCAGGATTGCATCGCCTGCTGCCGTTGCCCGCGGATGAGACAGGCCGGGCAGGGTGGTGTAAACCGGCAGCCCGGTCAGTGCGGCCCGTCGGCACATCAGGGATAGCAAGGGCAGGCCGTCCACGTCCTCCATCAGCTTGTCGCGGCCCTGCATCCGGGACGACGCCCCGGCGGCGAGCAGGAGAATGGCGATGGTCGTCATGTCAGTCCCAACCTTGGCATGTGCCGGGCTGATCGGTGCCTCCGGCGGGAGTATTTTTGCAAAGAAGAAGAGGCGGTTCTAGTGCAAGCCGGATAGGTCAGCAGTAGTGACCAAATGTTTCGCGCGCGAAACATTTGGGTGCTGGCACTGACGTATGTGTTGCGGGCATGCCGCGGCGTCAGCGTGCGCTGCCATGGCAACGGGAAGGTTTCAGGTCAGTCCTGCTGACCTGAAACCAGCGTTTTTCGGCTCAGCCCCGCATCCGCGCGCCGTCGGCGTCGAACAGCGGCTCGGTGATGAGGCGGGCCTTGTACATCTTGCCGAGGATTTCGATTTCCACTTCCAGGCCTTCAATGGCTTTCCCCGTGGGGACAAACCCCAGCGCGATGGATTTCTGCGCATGGTGCGAGTAGCCGCCGGAGGTGCAGAAGCCCACGACCGCGCCGTCCAGCCAGATCGGCTCATAAGCGACCACGTCGGCGTCGTCAGCCGCGACCTCGAAGGCGCAGAGCTGGCGGGCGGGGCCTGTATCGCATTCGGCCTCAGCCGCAGCCCGGCCAATGAAATCAACGGGTTTCTTGAAGGAGATGAAGCGGTCCAGCCCGGTTTCTGCTGCTGTGTAGTCGGGCGAGAACTCGCGCAGCCAGGAGCCGAAGAACTTGTCGAGCCGCAGCGACATCATCGCCCGCATGCCGAAGGGCTTCATGCCGTGGGGCTGGCCGGCAGTCCAGAGGGCATCCCAGAGAGCGCGCTGGCTGGGTAGGTCGCAGTAGATCTCATACCCCAGATCGCCGGTGTAGCTGACGCGCTGCACGATGCAGTCGGCCATGCCCACGGTCAGACGGCGCACATCCATGAAGCGCATGTCTGAGATGTCCTGACGGGTGCAGGCCTGCAGCACCTCGCGGGCTTTGGGGCCTGCGATCTGGAAACCGTTGCGGGTGTCGGAGATGTTTTCGAGAGCAACACCATCGTCCAGGTTCTGCAGGAACCAGCGCATGTGGTAGGCCTGCGAGCCGTAGGAGGCAGTGAGCTGGAACTCCTCTTCCGAGAGGCAGGAGATGGTGAAATCGCCAATGAGGCGGCCCTTGGGGGACAGCATCGGTGTCAGCGACAGGCGGCCCGGCTGCGGCACCCGGCCCGCCATAATGCGGTCGAGCCAAGCGCGGGCACCGGCGCCCTTGACCAGATACTTGCCGAAGTTGTGGACCTCGTTGATGCCCACGTTATCGCGCACCGCCTTGACTTCGCGGGCGGTGGCCTCAAAGGCGTTGGAGCGGCGGAAGGACGGGGTCTCATAACGCGGCTCGTCCCCTTCGGCAAAGTAGTTCGGCACCTCCATGCCGTATTGCGCGCCCCAGACAGCGCCCATGCCATCAAAGATGTCGTACATCGGGGTGGTGCGGAACGGGCGCGCCGCGGGCAGCTCCTCGTTCGGGTAGGCGATGGAGAAGCGTTTCTGATAGTTTTCAATGACTTTGGGCCGGGTGTAGCCCGGGGTGATCCAGTCGCCGAAGCGGGCGCAGTCCATCGCAAAGGTGTCGCGCTCGCATTCGCCCTCGACCATCCACTGGGCCAGCATCAGGCCGACGCCGCCGCCCTGGGAGAAGCCGGCCATGACGGCACAGGCGGACCAGTAGTTGCGCATGCCCGGCACCGGGCCGACCAGCGGGTTGCCGTCCGGGGCAAAGGTGAAGGGGCCGTGGATCACCGATTTGACGCCTGCCGCCTCCAGTGCCGGGAAGCGGTTGTAGGCAAAGGCGATACTGTCCTCGATCTTGTCGAAGTCATCGGGCAGCAGTTCATGGCCGAAGTCCCACGGCGTGCCATCGACGGCCCAGGGTTTGCAGGGCTGCTCGTAGAAGCCGATGCAGAGGCCGCGGCCTTCCTGGCGCAGGTAGCTTTCGCCGGCCGGGTCCATCACATGCGGATGCTCGCCGCCGCCGTCGATGATCTCGGCAATCATCGGCACCTCGTCGGTGACGATATACTGGTGCTCCATCGGGTGCAGCGGGAAGTAGACGCCGGCCATGGCGCCGACCTCGCGTGCCCAGAGGCCGCCGGCGTTGACCACATGTTCGGCGTGAATGGTGCCCTTGTTCGTTACCACATCCCAGGTGCCGTCGGGGCGCTGGTTGGTTTCGATCACCTTGCAGTGGGTCTCGATCGTGGCGCCGCCCAAACGCGCGGCCTTGGCGTAGGCGTGGGTGGTGCCTGAGGGGTCGAGGTGGCCGTCGAGCGGGTCGTACAGACCGCCGATGATGCCGTCCACGTTGGTGACGGGGGCGATTTTCTTGATCTCCTCGGGGGAGACGATTTCGGTTTCCAGCCCCATGAAGCGGTGCTTGGCGCGCTCCGCTTTCAGCATGTCGAAACGTTCCTGGGTTTCTGCCAGGGTGACGCCGCCGACGTGGTGCAACCCGCAGGACATGCCGGTAATCTCTTCCAGCTCTTTATAGAGCTTGATGGTGTAGCCCTGCAGCGCCGCCATGTTGGTGTCGCCGTTCAGCGTATGGAAGCCGCCCGCGGCGTGCCAAGTGGAGCCGCTGGTCAGCTCCGAGCGTTCGATCAGCATGACATCGGACCAGCCGAGCTTGGTCAGGTGGTAGAGGACAGAGCAGCCGACGACGCCGCCGCCGATCACTGCCACGCGGGTGGTGGTTTTCATGTGGGCCTCCCTGAGTAGGTGTTGCCTGCATTCTGGACATAAGTGAACAGTAGTCCAGAAGAAAAACGGCACGGCGTGCCGCTTATGGGCCTTCGGAGGGATCCGGGGTTACTCGGAAGTGCGGAAGCGGCTGTTCTGGATGAGGAAAATTGCCGTCAGCGGGGCGGCCAGGAGAATGACCCCAACAATGATCAGCAGCATTCCAAGCTGGGAATAGTCGGCGGGCGTGGTGATGTTGCCTGCCGAATCTGTGACCTCGCGTGTGACCACGAAGATCTCGTTCAGGTATTTGGTGCCGAGGCTGGAGGCCGAGAGCGCCAAGTTGGTGAAGGAGGCCATGACGGCAAAGAAAGTGGCCTTGAGCCCCGAGGGCGCGTTGCGGGCGATCCAGGCGAGCATCGGGATCATCGCGACCTGCCCCAGCGGGGACTCCACTGCGGTGTCGACGATGGCGATGAAGCGGGCATCGACAATGCCGCCGGTCATTTCGGAGGTCCAGTGGTGGGCACCGTAGTAAAGCGCGATGTTGGGCAGGCTGAGCACGGCCTCTGTGATCGCCAGAAAGGCGACGATCCAGGCGATCGGGCGGCTGGCCATCATCGGACGGAAGATCAGCATGCCCGCCAGCGTCAGCAGGGAAGTGATGAGGGAGAGGACCGACAGGAACTGCTGATCGAACCCCAGCACGTCAATCTCAAACCAGGTGGCTCCGGGGCCGCGCAGCGGGGTGGCGCGGTAGACAAAGATGATGATGGCGGTGCCTATGAGGGCGCGGGCGTGATCAGCCGGCAGCACCGCGACCAGCTGGCGCATCAGAAACAGCACGATGGCCATGGAGCCGGCAAAGACGATTTCCTGCGAGTAGGGCACATCGCCCAGGCCGACGGCCAGCGACAGCGCGACAAAAGCGCCGCCGCCGAAGAAATACCAATAGTTCGGGGTGACCGGATCGCGGGGAGGTTCGAGCCGGGTGCGGATCTCGCTATCCGTCAAGCCTTCACGCCGCAACCGGGCAGCATTGGCCCATTTCTGGATGATCGCCAGCGCCACGCCCGATAGCGAAATCACCGGGATCAGCAGGGCCAGGGTGAAGACAAAGCCGTAAAGCGCGCCTTTTTCTGCCTGCGGCAGCGCGTCGGCGCCGTCGAACAGGGCAACGTTCAGCGCCGCTGCAGCGCTGGAGCCGCCGATCAGTGCGATCCGCCCGAAGGTCTGCATGGTGGTGTGCAGCGACTTGGTCTCAGCCTCCGGCAGCGCGTTGCCTTGGGCATCAACATGCGGCACCGCCTCAACCGACATGGCATCCGCCACCACGTCCTGCAGCACGAAGCCGCAAGGGGCCAGCAGGGCCGAGATGACGTACCAGGCCCCAAGCGGCATTAGGGCGCCCATCATCTCCGGCTGCAGCACGATGGCGGCCAGAATGCCATAGCTAGCGGCCATCAGCGCCGCCCCCGCCAGGATCAGCAGGTATTTCCAGCGCCAGATCAGGTCGACCAGATGGCCCAGCGGCATCTTCAGCGCCCAGGGCAGTCCCACCCAGAACGCAAGCCCGGCCAGAAAGGCGGCGGAAAGGTCCAGGTATTCCTTGACGTAAAACGATGCGGCCACAGTGCTGATGCCCTGCGCGCCATAGGCGAAATAGATCAGCAGCGGCGGCAGGAAGGACCAGCGCAGCTGGCGGAACAGCTCCAGCACGATGCTGTCGAACCAGTCCCAGGCCAGCACTGCCGCACGGGTCATTGCCGTCCTCCGGTCAAGAAAGGGGCCGGATCTTGAGCTCAGTCACCCGGTTGCCCTCGCGCGCGGTGACCTCGAACCGGAAGCCGTGGAAGGAGAACACCTGGCCCTTAACCGGGATCATCTGCGCCTCGTGGATCACCAGTCCCGCAACGGTGTTGGCTTCGTCGTCCGGCAGGCTCCATTCGGTGGCCCGGTTCAGGTCCCGGATGGTGGTGGCGCCTTCGACCAGATAGGCGCCGTCGGAGGTTTTCCTGGCGACGCTTTCCTCGGCTGGATCGAATTCATCGGTGATCTCGCCGACGATTTCTTCCAGGATGTCTTCCAGCGTGATCAGCCCCTGCAGGGCGCCGTATTCATCCACCACCAGCGCGAAGTGCGAGCGCATCCGCAGGAACTGGCGCATCTGCTCGTCCAGGGTGGTGGTTTCAGGCACGAAATAAGGAGCCTTGGCCACTTGGGTAACATCGAAGGACTGCAGGCGCCCGGAATCGGCATCGGCGCCTCCGGCCTGTTGGTACATTGCCCGGAAAAGATCCTTGGCGTGGACGACGCCGATGATGTTTTCCTGTTCGCCCCGGAACACAGGGAGGCGGGTATGCTGGCTTTGCAGGCATTGCTCCAGGATGGCCTCGGGCTCTGCTTCCGCATCAATCATTTGGATGTTTGAGCGGTGCAGCATGATCTCTTCGACAAAGCGGTCTGAAAGGTCGAGCGCGCCCAGGATGCGGTCGCGGTCCTCCTTTTCGACCACGCCCTCGGAGTGGCCCAGCTGAAGCGCACCGGCGATCTCCTCGCGTACCGCCATGATGTGGCTGTCGGGGTCGATGCGCACGCCGAAGACGCGGAGAACGCCGCGCACGAAGAGGCGCACAGCGCCGACAACCGGGGACAGCACCTTGACAATGATGCCGATCGGCGCCGAGACGGCCGAGGCGGCTTTCTCGGCGTTGGAAATGGCGTAGGTCTTGGGCAGCACCTCGGCAAAGACCAGCACCAGGAGGGTCATTACCAGCGTTGCCATCGCCACACCGCCCTCACCGAAGAGACGGGTGAAGAGCGCAGTGGCGAGCGATGCCGCAAGGATGTTGACGACGTTGTTGCCCAACAGGACCGAGCCGATCAGTCGCTCGTTGTCTTCGGTGATCACAAGCGCGCGCCTGGCCCCTGCCGATCCCTTGTCGGCCTGGCTGCGCAGCTTGCCGCGGGAGGCGGCGGTCAGCGCGGTCTCGGAGCCGGAGAAAAAGCCGGAGCAGACCAGCAGCAGGGCAATCGAACCTGTGGTGATCCAGAAATCGCTGTCAAAAACAGTAGTGGCGGGGTCCATTTTTGGTCCGTTGTTGAGAATGTCTGCACAGTTATGGGGGTTGGCCCGCGCCGCTTCAAGCGTTAGGCCTGATCCTGTGCCAGCGGGTGATGCTCAAGCACCAGTTCCTGCAGCCGGGCGTCCAGGACATGGGTGTAAATTTCGGTGGTGGCAATGTCGGCATGCCCCAGCAGCGCCTGGATCGCGCGCAGGTCGGCGCCGTTGGCCAGCAGATGGGTGGCGAAGGCGTGGCGCAGGGTGTGCGGTGTCACCTTGTCAGGGGAGATGCCGCCGGTCACCGCCAGTTCCTTGATCAGCAGATAGAACCGGTGCCGGGTCAAGTGGCCGGATTTGCCGCGGGACGGGAACAGGAAGCGGGAGGGCGGGTGGCCCTTGGCTTCGCGCTCCGCTTCGGCGTCATCGCGCACCAGCAGCCATTGCGCCAGCGCCTCGCGGGCGGGCGGCGACAGCGGCACCATGCGTTCCTTGCCGCCTTTGCCCAGGATCAGCAGCATCCTAGGGTCGCCGCGGGCAGCGGACACCGGCAGCGAGACAAGCTCAGTGACCCGCATGCCGGTGGCATAGAGCAGCTCCATCAGGCAGGTGTTGCGCAACCGGTCGCCCTCGCTGCGGCCGGTCTGGCGGGCGGCCTCCAGCAGGCGGTCGACCTCGATCACCTCCAGCGTCTTGGGCAGGCGCTTTTCGCGTCCGGGACCGCGGATCTGAATCGCCGGGTTGTCCTCGCGCCAGCCTTCCTCAAACGCGAAACGGTAGATCTGTTTGACCGCCGACAGCCGTCGGGCCCGGGTAGAGCGGGCCAGTCCCTGGGCGTCGCAATCAATCAGATAGGCCTCGATATCGTCTTGGGCTGCGGTGAGGAAGCTGAGCTCGCGGTGCTCCAGCCAGGTGGTCAGATCCTTGAGATCGCGGCCGTAGGCCAGCTGCGTGTTCTGCGAGGCGCCGGTCTCAGCCGCCTGGGCGTCAAGGAAGGTGGAGATCCACTGGAAATTGTCGCGCGGCGCGGCCATGTCAGCCGCGCTCCAGCAGCATCAGCTGCAGGGAGGCCCGGCGGGCGGTGTCCTCAAGCCCTACGGCGCGGAAGGCGGCCAGGGCGGCGCTGAGATCGCCGAGATTGCCGTCGGCGCCTTGGGCAAACAACATCATGCTGCGCAAGATCGCCTCGCCCAGCTGGCCGTTGTTCAGCAATTGCCGGATGGCAGGAGGCACGGCAGTTTCCGCGGCAAACCCAAGCGCGATCGCTTCCGCCAGCGGCGAGGGTGCTCCGGCATCGCCCGGGCGGCCCTGGGCCAGGGCTGCCAGGAAATGGTCCGCAGCACCGGAGGCCTGAGCGTCATGGGCCGCCAGTTCATAGGCCGGCGACAGCAAGCGGATGCGC
Organism: Leisingera sp. JC11; assembly: GCF_040704725.1. Classification (NCBI taxonomy): domain Bacteria; kingdom Pseudomonadati; phylum Pseudomonadota; class Alphaproteobacteria; order Rhodobacterales; family Roseobacteraceae; genus Leisingera; species Leisingera sp. JC11. The sequence continues at coordinate 7,897 of NZ_JBFCVS010000030.1, read as the reverse complement.
CAGGCCAGTTCGGCGGCCGGGCCGGTGAGTTTTGCCCGCGCCAGTTGCTCGGCAAAGATATCGGCAAAGACGGTCTCGGTGCCCGCCTCCTGCATCGCCTCCCAGGCGCGGGGCAGCGATTTGGCGATAGCTTCGGCGCTGCCGGAGTTCAGATCGCTCTCCAGTTTCTGCACGGCCGCGACCCGGTCCCAGATGCCGCCGGAGGCAGCGGGTTTGCGGGCGCTGAACAGGCCAAGGTACTGGTTGGGGTTGAGCGCTCCGGCACGGGCCAGCCGCTCAGCCGCTTCCAGCTGCGCCTTCCAGCCGGCAATGTCGCGCAGGTCCGCGGCGGCAAAGGCGGGCGGCAGCGGCGCGGTGGGCATGGCTTCGCCAATGGTCTCAAACAGCCGGAATGTCAGCGGGTCCGGGTGCGCCGGACGGCGCAGCGGCGGGGCCAGCTCAAACAGGTCCGGATTCAGGTACCGGTCGAGCAGGTCCATTTGATCCTTGGGCAGAAGCTCCAGCGCGTGGGCGGTTTCCAGCATCAGCGCCGCGGTCGGCCAGTCGCCGCGCCGCGCCGCGCAGAAGATCCGGGCGGCATAGCTGTCCGACAGATGCGGCGAGGCGGTGAGTGCTGCGCAGGAAGCGTCCTCGCTGCCGGTGAGCAGGGTGGCGTCGAACCAGCGGGCGAAACGCGCCTTGCTGTCCGTGGGGCCTGCGTGCTCCACCAGCGCTTGCGACGGGTCGGTCGCCCCCAGCGCCAGCAGCCGGTCGAGCCGGGCCAGCAGGATGCGGTCGCCGGTGGCCGCCGGGGGGCGAGTCTCGGACAGCAGCAGGGTGAAGAGCAGCGCCTGCATCGCCGGGCTGCCGCGCACCGGCACGGTTTCGATCAGATGGGTAATGTCACCCGCGGAGCTGCCGCGCCACAGGTCGGCGGGCAGGCCGGTGGCTGCAGCCGGAACCAGCCCGATGGGCGGCAGCAGCGCCTCCAGCGGGGTGACGGACACCTGCGGCAGGGCCGCAGTGCCTGCGACAGGCGGCTCCAGCAGCACGGTGCCGGGCAGTCCGTCCCGGGGCTGCAGCTGGTTCAGCCAGTCAATTGCCGCCAGCGGTTCATTGGCAAGCGCGCTGCCTGCCAGCATCACCCCGGCGGCAGCCGCCTTAATCCGCATTCAGCACCACCGGCTTGCGCACCTCGGTGCTGGGCGCGCTGAAATCGGCGCCGAACCAGGGGCCGACGTAGGCATAGCCCACCAGCCCGATTGCAGCCAGAACCGCCAAGTAGACCAAGTACTTAATCAATCGCCCCATAGTGCATCCAATGCCCGTTTCCTGCTCTTTTGCTCAAGTTATATATTCCCTTTTCGTCAAGATCACGTCATTCACTGAAGAATGAGCGAAAAAGAGCAAATCAGCGGCCAGAAGGCAGCAGCGCCGGTGCCGGGGAAACTGAAGAAGACCATTGTGATGGTGGGCATGATGGGGGCCGGCAAGACCGCCGTGGGCCGCGCGCTGGCGGCCCGGCTGGGAGCGCCGTTTCTGGACAGCGACCACGAGATCGAAGCCGCCGCCAACATGACCATTCCGGAGATTTTCGCCCGCGACGGCGAGCCTTTCTTCCGCCAGAAGGAGCGGCAGGTGATTGCCCGGCTGCTGGAAGAGGAACGCGGCGTGCTGTCCACCGGCGGCGGCGCATTCCTGGCAGAGGAGAACCGGCAGGTGATCACTGCCAAGGGCGTCTCAGTCTGGCTGAACGCCGACCTTGAGGTGCTGTGGAACCGGGTGCGCCATCGCGATACCCGGCCGCTGCTGCGCACTGCCGACCCGCGTGCGACACTCAGCAACCTGTACCACGAGCGGGTGCCGCTTTATGCCAAGGCCGATGTGTCGGTGGTCTCTGACGGGCAGGCCTCGATCGAAACCATGGTTGACCGCGTGCTGGAAGCCTTGAAGGTGCGCCCCGATGTATTGGAGTGGAATTGATGGAGCGCACGGTTCATGTGCCCCTGGGCGAACGCGCCTATGATGTTGTGATCGGCCCAGGCCTGCTGGCGCAGGCGGGGGAGCGGATCAAGCCGTTGCTGAAACGGCCGCAGGTGGCGGTGCTGACGGATGAGACCGTGGCGGAGAAGCACCTGGAAAGCCTGCGTGCCGGGCTGGCCGCTGCGGGTGTGGAGATGACCGCGCTGGCGCTGCCGCCGGGTGAGGCGACCAAGGGCTGGCCGCAGTTCACCCGCTCGGTGGAATGGCTGCTGGACCAGAAGGTGGAGCGGGGCGACGTGGTTGTTGCCTTCGGCGGCGGGGTGATCGGCGACCTGGCGGGCTTTGCCGCCGCGGTGCTGCGCCGCGGCGTGCGGTTCGTGCAGATCCCGACCTCGCTTTTGGCGCAGGTCGACAGTTCCGTGGGCGGCAAGACCGGCATCAATGCGCCGCAGGGCAAGAACCTGATCGGTGCCTTCCACCAGCCCTCGCTGGTTCTGGCGGACACATCGGTGCTGGAAACCCTGACCGCGCGCGATTTCCTGTCCGGTTACGGCGAAGTGGTGAAATACGGCCTGCTGGGCGACGCGGAGTTCTTTGCCTGGCTGGAACAGAACGGCCCTGCGCTGGCTGCAGGCGATGTTGCCGCGCGGGTCGGGGCGGTGGCGCGCTCGGTGCAGATGAAGGCCGACATCGTGGTGCGCGACGAGACCGAGCAGGGTGACCGGGCGCTGCTGAACCTGGGCCATACCTTTTGCCACGCGCTGGAGGCGGCGACCGGGTATTCCGACCGGCTGCTGCATGGCGAGGGCGTGGCGATCGGCTGCGCGCTGGCGTTTGAGCTGTCGTCCAAGCTGGGCCTGTGTTCGCAGGAGGATCCGAGCCGGGTGCGGGCGCACCTGAAGGAGATGGGCATGAAGACCGACCTGACTGATATCCCCGGTGATCTGCCGGGCGCCGAAGCGCTGCTGGACCTGATGGGCCAGGACAAGAAGGTGGTGGCCGGCCAGCTGCGGTTCATCCTGGCGGGCGGCATCGGCGAGGCCTTTGTCACCGGCGACGTGCCACCGGAGGCGGTGCTGGAGGTGCTGCGCAGCGCGGGCGCCTGACCTGGGCCGCAGGCCACTGGCAGATTGCCGCAGACAGGAAAAGGGCAGCCGCAGAGGCTGCCCTTTCTTGCTTTTGCTGGCAAACGGGTGGCTCAGGCAACGTTGCTGCTGAGGTTCTGATCCCAATCATCGCCGTCTGCGTCGAGACCGATAGCAAGCGGCGGATGCGCAGCGGGCGCGGACTGGGGGCTGGAGGCCGTGCCGATGGTGAACTGAGTCACCTGCTCCCGCAACTCCTGCGCCTGGTCGGACAGCGATGTCGTCGCCGCGGTGGTCTGCTCGGCCATGGCGGCGTTCTGCTGTGCCATCATCTCCAGCTCGCCCACGGCGGTGTTGACGCCGCTCATCTGCGCCGACTGTTCCTTCATGTTGCCGGCAATCTCAACCACCAGCGAGGAAATCTCGCCCACCTGCTGGTTCACGGCGGACATCGCTTGGCCGGCCTGATCCACCAGGGCTGCGCCGTTCTTGACCTGGTCGGAGCTGCGTGCCGTCAGCTCATCGATCTGCTGAACTGCGTCGGCGCAGCGCTGCGCCAGCATACGCACCTCGGAAGCGACAACCGCAAATCCGCGGCCAGCGTCGCCTGCGCGGGCGGCCTCGACCCCGGCGTTCAGCGCCAGCAGGTTGGTCTGGAAGGCGATGTCCTGGATCACCTTGGTGATCTGGGAAATCTCCGCCGAGGATTCCTGCAGCTTGTCCATGGCAGTGATGGTGTCCTTGACCACCTCGTCGCAGGATATGACGCCTTGCTGGGCGCTGCCGGCCAGTTCTTCGGCGCGGCCGGCGTTTTCGGCGGACCGCCGCACATTGCCGGTAAGCTCGCCCATTGCCCGGGTGGTCTTCTCCAGCGTCGCCGATTCCGCCTCGGTGCGGTGCGCCAGGTCCATGGATGCTTCAGCAATTGATTTGGTGCTCTCATCGACGCTGCTGGTGAGTTCCGCAATCACCGAAACCGCTGCGCTGAGGGCTGACAGGGAGACATTGTAATCCGTCCGGATCGATTTGAACTCGTCCGGGAAATGCTTCTGGATCGGGTTGTCCAGCCGCTTGTGCTGCAGATCGGCAAGAGCTTCGCCGATGCTGCGGGTGACGGTCAGGATCTCCTCGCGGCGCTCCTTCTCTTCCTGCACGCGTTCTTCCTGCTTGCGCTGGGTGACGGTGCGCAGGTCCACAACGTTGCGGGCGACCTCGCCGATTTCGTCGCGGCGGTCTGCACCGGGAACCTCGACCTCCGTCTCGCCGGAGCCGAGCTTTTGCAGCGCCACGTTCAGGACGGCCAGCCCCTTGGTCATGTTGCGGGCGATGACCAGGCTGAGCAGCAGAACGCCTGCCAGCATAACGGCCGCAAAAATGGCCATCTCGATCAGCATCAGCTTGTTTTGCGCATCAAAGGCCGCCATGTCGCGTTCCAGGTGCTCGATCAGCAGCATTTCCTTCTTCTGCAGCACCTCAATCGCCTTGGTTGCAGCGGCAAACCAGTCCTCAGCCGTGACGCCCTCGCCGCCGTTGCCACGCAGGATCGCTTCGCGCATTTCGTCGAATTTCTTCATGGCAGGATCGCTGAACAGATTCTTGACCGCGTCCCTGTCCTCAGCAGTTGCAAAGTTCTTGAAAGCGCGCAGGCGTTCCTTGAACAATTCGTGGTCGGCAAAGAATTCTTCGCGGTCCTGTGGTTTCCAGCCGTGTTTGAACCCCACGGCGCCCGCTGCACGTTCCAGTCCTGCCGCATCAATAGCCTGCATGAAGAAGGACAGTGCCACGGCTTCTTGCGAGATCTTGGGATCATCAATGCCCTTGGCCATCGCCAGGCCGGTCTGGATCAGCGCCGCGTTCAGGTCCGTGTAATAGGAAATCAGTGCCTTCAGCTTCAGCGAATGGGTGTCGATCTTCTGCCGGATGTCTTTCTTGCGGGCCAGCTCGGATTTCGCAAACGCGATTGCCTCAATGGATTCCGGTGGCAGAAGCTCCATGTCGACCCGGCTGATCTCCTCCAGATAGGCGGCCATCTTGGCATCATTCGCCTGGCGGACCTTGACCAGTTTCTCGGGAGGGGAGCTGGCGGCACTTTCAAGGTAGCTTGCGCTCAGCCCGCGCTCCAGCTGAAGATTGTGGACCAGGCTGCTCATATGTTCCAGCACTTCGCCGGCTTCGGCAGTGTTTATCTGGGCCTTGCGTTGCAGGTCGAGCAGGGTTTGCCCGATGAACCAAAGGCTGAGAAGCAGCGGAGCCGCCAGGAGCATTCCGATCTTGGTGCTGATCGAGAGATGCTGCAGAAATCGCATACTCATATTCTGAATCCTTGATGTACCTTTTACGATCGACCCATTCATCTTCCGCGATATGTCTTAATATTCGCCTAGCCATTCTGTGCGGGGCGTTAATGGGGGTGCGATTTCGATGCGGCCCTGCTGCACCGGAATAGGCGGGCGGGGTGAGGCTGTCATCTGCTAAGGGATTGTAAGGGAATAAATAATTCGGCCGGACCGGGGAGGCGGTCGCGTCGGGCACCAATCAAGCAACTGGAAGCGGCAGGCGCGCGGCCTGCTTTCGCTCAGGCTTAAGGAGTCACCGTAAAGGCGTCGAAAAGACAGCGTGAACGGAAACAGCCCTCCGGCTGGAGAGCCAGAGGGCTGCAGAGGTAAACCGTCCGTGCTGCGTGATTCGCCCGGGTGGACTCAGAACGGGATTTCGTCGTCGTCGATGTTGTGGGAGGCTCCGCCGCCAAAGTTGCCCCCGCCACCGCCTTGCGAGCCGCTGTCATAGCCGCCGCCGTAGCCGCCGCCCTGGCTGCCACCGCCATAGCTGCCGCCTCCTTGGCCGCCGCCGCCGCCTTCGCCGCGGCCGTCCAGCATGGTCAGTGTGGAGCCGAAGCCCTGCAGCACGACCTCGGTCGAATAACGGTCCTGGCCGCTCTGGTCCTGCCACTTGCGGGTCTGCAGCTGGCCTTCGACATAGACCTTGGAGCCCTTGCGCAGGTACTGCTCGGCCACGCGGACCAGGCCTTCGTTGAAGATCGCGACGGAATGCCACTCGGTCTTCTCGCGGCGCTCACCGGTGTTGCGGTCCTTCCAGGTTTCCGAGGTGGCAATGCGCAGGTTGCAGACCTTGCCGCCGTTCTGGAAGCTGCGCACCTCCGGGTCGCGGCCCAGGTTGCCGATAAGCATGACTTTGTTGAGTGAGCCGGCCATAGGGTTCCGTCCTTTATTTCCTGAATATCCTGTCATTCGCCGGGCCGGTGCGAATCCGTCCGGGCAGTTTTGCCAGCACACTATAGACCCGGGCAGGGTGAGGAAAGCAGCTCTCTGGGGATGGTTTTACGCTTGTTTGAACGCCAATGACGGCTTCTGACGCCTGTGTTGCTTTAAATTTGCTCCGCATTAGCTATATTTGCGCAAAGTGGGACAGTGTCGGGACAGCGGAAATGCGCAAAACCGTTGCGGGTTTGGTGATTGCCATGGTTGGTGCAGGGCAGCCTGCGGCCGCTGATATCCTCAGCACCAAGAACCGCAGGGATCTGTTTGCCGCCCATACCAGGGTTCTGGATGGCCGTGCAGCGACCCAATACAAGAACTCCGCCCGATTGCAGCCCAAGACCTACAGCATCCCGTCCGCTGGCGGCACGCTGCCCTACAGCGGCAAGTACCGGGGGCAGTATCTGGAGATGGCGCGGAGTGCGGCGCGCCAGCACGGTGTGCCGGAGGATCTGTTCCTGCGCCTGGTGCAGCAGGAGAGCAACTGGAACCCCAATGCCAAGTCGCACAAGGGGGCGCTGGGGCTGGCCCAGCTGATGCCCGCCACGGCACGGGCGCTGGGGGTTAACCCTGCAGTACCGAAGCAGAACCTGGAGGGCGGCGCCCGGTATTTGGCGCGCCAGTTCCGCAAGTTCGGCTCCTGGCGGCTGGCACTGGCGGCCTATAACGCAGGGCCGGAAGCGGTTCAGAAGTACGGCGGCGTGCCGCCTTTCAAGGAAACCCAGAACTACGTGAAGAAGATTTGGGGCAGCTAGGACCCGTGCGCGGTTAACCTGTGGATAACCTTCCTTAATGCCCCGTTAACTCCGCCGGAGTGTCAAGCATTTGCCTTAATTTTTCGTGAATCTGCACGCAGGTTCTGGAGGGAATGCCTTGTATATCAACAGCTTTGACGAACGCCTTGAGCGCATTGACTGGCAGCCGAGCGCAGTTCCCACCCGCCAGATGATCGACAGCGTACTGGCCGGCCGCCTGCCGCTGCAGCCGCGCAGCGCGGTTCTGAGCCTGGCCGGGGCTGTGACGGGCATCCTGATCGGCGTCGGGCTCAAGGGCATGGGTATCCCGGGCTCGCCGTGGGGGCCGGAAACCGGGCTGGCCGGGCTGCTTGGCGGCGGGCTGGCACAAGCCGGGCTTGCGGCGTCTGTGGCAGCCGCTCTGCTGGCCGCCGCCAAGGGCAGCCGGGCGCCGCGCCTGATGCAGTTTGCCTCGATCAACCTGCTGATGATTGCCGTTCTGCTGCTGAGCTGAGACCGGTTCCCCTGTGGGAGTGGGGGAGTGCTGAGGAGCCCCATGTGCCGCCTCCGGGCAGCGCATGGGGCATTTGCCTTTGCATCGGCGCCACGCCGACGCTGTGCCCCTGTTTACCGTTATTCAGCTAAGCACAGATAGGTTTGCCCAAAATCAGAGGTTTTGGGCGAAGCATGGAACAATCAAAAATTGGGACTGAACTGTAATCGCCGGACGTAATCTCCCCAAAACCGCCGTTTGAAAAATCCCCAGCCATGAGCGGCAGGGCCAATTCCGAACCTCAAATATTCGGAATTGGCGCTGCCGCGGGACACAGGCCTGATGCTC